>DAOPIR010000260.1:0-2080 GCA_035399245.1 Candidatus Limiplasma sp. | reverse complement strand
CCCATGCCCAAGCCGTCTACCACGGAAGAAATCACGCTGTTCTTGGAAGCGTAGGCTTCCGCTCTGGCAAAGATAATGCAGTTAACCACGATCAACGGAATGAAGATGCCTAGCGAATCGCTTAACGACGGGATAAAGGCTTTGAGCATCAGGTCGATAATCGTAACAAATGTTGCGATAACCACGATAAAGGCCGGAATGCGAACCTTATCGGGAATCACGTTTCGTAGCAGGGAAATAACCATGTTGGAGAATACGAGCACAAATGTGGTGGATAGCCCCATGCCGATACCCTGGAATACGGCCGTTGAGATGGCCAATGTGGGACACATGCCCAGCAAAAGTCGGAAGGTTGGATTTTCATTGAGAATGCCGTTAAAGAATACGGCGCTCAGTTTCTTTTTTTGTTTCATGCTTTTGCCTCCTTTGCAGGAGCCTGCTGTTTTTCAGTGCCGAACGGTTTGGAGCCGGTAAACCGGTCAATCAGCGGCGTGAGGACATTCATAAACAGGATGGCGAACGAACAGCCTTCCGGATAGCTGGAGAACTCACGAATGATGAACAGGAAAAGTCCGCATCCGACACCCATAATCAGCTTACCGACGCCTGTGATCGGCGATGTGACATAATCTGTCGCCATGAAGAATGCGCCAAGCAGCAATCCGCCCGACAGCAGCTGGTACAAAACATTCTGCGATCCGCTCTCCACGGAATAGATCGTGCCGGTTTTGATAAGATAGGCAATCGCAACGGTCACAATAAAGGTCAGCGGGATACGCCAGTCGATCACGCGGCGGATGAGCAGGTAAATACCGCCCAGCAGCAGGGTGATTTTGCAGGTTTCGCCGAGCATCCCGGGGATATTGCCGGAGAACAGCTGCCAAAGCGTATAGCTGCCTGCGCTTTCGGAAAGCGGCGTTGCTACCGATACGGCGTCCACGCTCTGGGTTGCCAGCCACTGCCCCGCATGCGGCCATACGTTGGCGGCCATCAGCGAGGTCCACGAAAGCATCAGGATTACACGGGCTGCCAGCGCAGGGTTCATAAAGTTCTGACCAATGCCGCCGAATAACTGTTTGACCAAAATGATCGCCAGGAAGGATCCGATCATCGCAATCCACCACGGCGCGCTCGCCGGCAGATTGAACGCCAGCAGCAGGCCGGTAACTACCGCGCTGAGATCCGATATGGTAACAGGTTGCTTTGCGTGCTTTTGAAATACAAATTCCGCGGCAACCGCACTGAGTACGGAAACAATGATAAGCATCAGCGCGCTTGCACCAAAGAACCATACAGCCGCTATTGCCGTTGGCAGCAGTGCAATGATTACATCCAGCATAATCCGCTGCGTTGTTGCGGCGCTGTTATGCAGATGCGGCGAGGAAGAAACGACTAATTTCCGCTGCATATTATTTCGCCTCCTCTTTCTTTTGCATTTGCTTTTGTCTGGCTTCGCGCTGCTTTTGCCCGATTACTTTTTTACAGGTGCGGCAGCTCTGCGTCAGGCTGCGCTTTGCCGGACAGCTCCAGGAGCAAGCGCCGCATTCCAGGCAGTTCATAGCACCTAACTGCTCTGCAACATCAAACAAACCTTTGCGCATTGCCTTATCGATATCCGTCGGGCACAGCAGCATGGGACAGGCTTCAATACAGCGGCCGCAGCGAATACATGCGGTTTCAGGCTCGGGCATCAGTGCGTTTTCCAGCACTGTAATACCGGAGCAGCCCTTGGTAACGGGGATATCGGTACGGCTGATTGCCATACCCATCATAGGCCCGCCGTAGATCAGCTTACGCGCCTGCGGCAGCAAACCTTCTGAATTATCCAGCAGCCACTGTACCGGCGTACCGATACGCACCAGATAGTTGGCGGGTTTCTTTACGCAGCCCCCGACCGTGACCACGCGGTCGATGAGCGGCATACCCTCGTATATCGCCCGGTACAGGGCGTAGCAGCTTCCGACGTTCACCACAAGCACGCCCTTTTCAAGCGGCAGTCCGCCTGTGCGCACCTTGCGCTTGGTCAGCGCGTAGACAAGCTGTTTCTCGCCGCCCTGCGGGTACCAAACGGGCAGCGCGA
>DAOPIR010000259.1:0-2115 GCA_035399245.1 Candidatus Limiplasma sp. | reverse complement strand
AATCGTCCGGCCAGGTCGGGCATTCGCCCTGATCGACCATTTTCAGCTCTTCCAATACCTCGGTACAGCCCATTTTAATGGCCTGTTTACGCAAACAGTTTTCCAGATGCAGCATTCGGTCGTAAAGCAGTTCCATGCGATCCTTAACAGGATCCGGCAGATGGATCTGATCCAGATCGACATCCGATGCATGGCTGGCTTTCCTGACGATTCTGCCGGGATTGCCCACCACGGTACAGTAAGCCGGTACATCCTTAAGCACGATTGCTCCCGCGCCGATCTTGGAGTGATCCCCGATCGTGATCGGGCCCAGCACCTTGGCGCCGGAGCCGATGGTAACGCCGTTGCCGATGGTCGGATGGCGCTTGCCGACATCCTTGCCCGTGCCGCCCAGCGTAACACCCTGATAGATGGTGACATCGTCGCCGATAATCGTCGTTTCGCCGATCACCACGCCGTCGCCGTGGTCGATAAACAGCCGCCGGCCGATGGTCGCGCCCGGATGAATCTCAACGCTTGTCCTGTTGCGTGTGCATTGACTAATAATGCGCGCGATGGTGGGATGGCCTTTTTCCAGCAGCGCATGCGCAAACCGGTGGCTGCGCAGCGCCTTTAAGCCCGGATAGCATGTGCGGACAACCCATCGGCTGCTCGCCGCCGGATCACGCAGCAGTACGGCATCTACGTCTTCCTTTGCCCGCTGCCTTCTTTCTTTCCAAGTCATATTCTATTTCCCTCGTATCTTTCATCCATTCGAATGATGAAATCCTTCCCATTTACCGGAAAACACATCATCCAGAGAATACAGCAAAACTTCCTGTGCGTTTACAGGCAACGCTCCGTTTGGATCCCTGCGCGTATAATCCCCGCAGGGATCCATACACCAGCACTGTTGATTGTCCATCAACTGCAGCTTCAGTACATTTTCAACAGCGCGTTTGCAAGCATCGTCACGGATAAGGAACATCAGCTCATATCGCTTATTAAGGTTGCGCGGCATCCAGTCTGCGGAAGAAAGATATATTTCTTCGTTTCCGCCGTTTTCAAACCGGAACGCGCGCGCGTGCTCCAGATGACGGCCCACGATGGAAATAACCTGAATATTCCGGCTCAGGTTTTTATCGCCCGGGATCAGGGTGCAGATTCCGCGCACGATCAGCTGAATCTTGACACCAGCGGCAGACGCATCGTACAGCGCGTCGGTTACCTGCTCATCCAGCAGCGAGTTCATCTTGGCGATAATCCCGCTGGGGCGGCCCGCCAGGGCATGCTCTTTTTCACGTCGTATCAGCTCGAACACCTTATTCTTCATTGTGGAGGGTGCGGCGATCAGCGATACCGTCTGCAAGTCCCGGCTCTCGTTTTCCAATGCGTAAAAGAAACGCTGAACATCATTGCAAAGCTGCTCTTCGCAGGTCAAGAGTGCCATATCGGTATAAAGCCTTACATTGCCGTCATGATAATTGCCTGTGCCCAAATGCACATAATGCTTTTGCACGCCGTACTCTTCGCGCGTAATCAGGATGGCTTTGCTATGCGTTTTCAGCCCCGGGATGCCGCAGATCACATTGCAGCCGGCGCGCCGCAGACGGTCGGAATTGGCAAGGTTGGCATCTTCGTCAAACCGCGCCTGTGTTTCCATGATCACTTCCACCTGCTTGCCTGCCTCGGCAGCCTTGATCAGGGCGCGGATCACCTGGCTGTTATTGCCCACACGGTAGAGCGTAGCCTTGATGCTGATCGTCTCCGGATCCACCGCGGCGCGGCTGAGCAGGTTGATCACCGGATCAAAGCTGTGATAGGGATGAAGCAGCAGCCAATCCCTCTGCTCGATCTTTTTGAAGATCTCCTGATCCATCAGTTCATGTATAATTACCGGTTTTACCTTGGGATATTTCAGCTCCGGCTGCCTGATCAGGCCATAGCAGGTCATCATCAGCTTGTTTAAGTCCAGCGGACCTGGAGCCTTGAAAATCTGGTTTTCCGGTACCTGAAAGCGCTGCGCCAGGATTTGGAGCGTATCGTCGCCGATGCCCGCCTCCGCTTCCAGCCGCATAACACTGCCTGTGGTCCGCTTTACCAGCATTTCCCGCACGGCAGTCGCTACATCCTCGG
>DAOPIR010000258.1:0-2284 GCA_035399245.1 Candidatus Limiplasma sp. | reverse complement strand
GTATAATAGTCCCACAGATTGATATACATCACGCATTGCTTGCGCAGTGCGTGATTTGTTGTTAGGTCCTGCATGCTCCGGTACAGGTCCTTCGGCTTAACAAAGTACACGCTGCCGAACGCAGACAGCCGCATGGCTTCCTCATGGCCAGGCCATGTGCCGGTCGCTTTATTGATGACATAGATGCAGCTTGCCTCGCTGCGGGAGGCAATCGTTTCGGAATAGTAACCCTGTTTCGGATATAAAAAGCCGACCGGCACGAAAATGATGAGCAATGCACACCAGAGCGCAAGTACTGCCGCGACCACTATCCTTACAGTTGCTTTGTTTTTGGGCTCTTCAGTTCCCTATAGATTTCCTTTAATGGAGACGGGACAGCGAAATTGCGTATGCTTTGGGTATAGCAAAAGCCCGATACGCGTTGCATCGGGCTTTGCTGCTCTTTTACTTTAGAACTTAAGGCTGTTGACCTTAATGGACGGGCCCATCGTGGAGCTGATATACACCGAGCGCAGATAGGTGCCTTTGGCTACCGGGGGCTTTGCTTTGATAATGGCCTCCATGAGAACCTGCAGGTTCTCATTCAGCTTTTCCTTGCCAAACGAAGCCTTGCCGATCGGGCAGTGGATGATCGCGGTCTTATCAACACGGTACTCCACTTTACCGGCTTTGATATCGGTGATGGCCTTGGTGATATCCATGGTCACGGTACCGGACTTGGGGTTAGGCATCAAGCCCTTGGGGCCCAGGATGCGGCCGACACGGCCGATGACGCCCATCATGTCAGGAGTGGCCACGATTACATCGAAGTCAAACCAGTTCTCGTTCTTAATTTTCTGCACCAGCTCTTCGCCGCCTACGAAATCCGCGCCGGCTTCTTCGGCTTCCTTTAGCTTATCGCCTTTGGTGATCACCACCACGCGCACAGTTTTGCCCGTGCCGTGCGGCAGCACGATAGCGCCGCGAACCTGCTGGTCTGCGTGGCGCGGGTCAACGTTCAGGCGGCAGGAAAGCTCGATGGTTTCGTCAAACTTGGCCTTGCTGGTCTGCACCGCGAAATCGCATGCTTCTTCGGGATCGTATGCGGTTTGCGGATCATACAGTTTTACGCTGTCAACATATTTTTTTCCGTGTTTCATTGTTCAATTCCTCCCTGTGGTAATAGCGGCACATGTCCTCCCACAAATCGCTGTTTATTCCTCAACCGTAATGCCCATGGAGCGCGCGGTACCGCGCACCATGCTCTCGATGCTCTCGATGCTCGTAGCGTTCTCGTCGGGACGCTTGATCTCGGCAATCTTGCGCACCTGTTCCTTGGTGAGCTGACCCACCTTATCGCGGTTGGGCACGCCGCTGGCCTTGTCCAGCCCCAGTTCCTTTTTGATCAGAACGGGCACCGGCGGCGTTTTGGTGATGAAGGTAAACGTACGGTCGGCATACACGGTGATCACCACAGGGATGATCAGACCGGCATCCTTGGCCGTGCGCTCATTGAACTCTTTGCAAAATCCCGGGATATTTACGCCGTGCTGGCCCAGCGCAGGGCCGATCGGCGGTGCGGGCGTTGCCTTGGCGGCAGGCACCTGCAGTTTCAGGATTGATTGGATTTTCTTTGCCATGGTATTATTGCCTCCTCAGATATGTGGTTATGCGGAACATTGCATGCTCCTCCCACGACCTTTCCACAGCGGAAAGGCGCAGCGCGCTATCATGCGCTCATTTGACCGCCGAAGCGGATCAAACCTTGGTAACTTCCTCCAGGCCGACTTCCACGGGCATTTCGCGCCCCAGGAACATCTTTACCTTCACGGTCAGCTTCTGCCGCACGGTATCGACGTCCTCCACAAAGCCGGTGAAGTTTTCCAGCGGGCCGGACAGAATGCGAACCTCTTCGCCGATGGCGATGCCGAACTCAACGCTGTGCTCCTGCGTGGACAGCATCATCTTGACTTCGTCGTCCGTCAGCGGTACGGGCTTGCTTTCGGGGCCCACAAAGCCGGTTACGCCGCGGGTGTTGCGCACCAGGTACCAGCTTTCGCTGGTTTCAATCATGTGCACCAGCACATACCCGGGGTACACCTTGCGCTGTGTTTTGACACGGCGGTTGTTTTTGATTTCAACAACATCTTCCACCGGAACGCGGACATCCAGAATCAAATCCTGCATGCCGTTGTTTTCCACGGATTTCTCGATGTTGTCCTTCACCTTATTCTCGTAGCCGGAATAAGTGTGCACAACATACCAGCAGGGCTCGTTTTTTTTCTCGGCCATTCTAATCTCCTTA
>DAOPIR010000257.1:0-2286 GCA_035399245.1 Candidatus Limiplasma sp. | reverse complement strand
GCACGCGTATCGCCTGCGCCGCGATAGCCGACGACGGCAAGGAAAAGCAGCAGGCGTCGAACAATCCCGGCGCGTCGATGGGCTTTGAGCTGTTCGATAGCCGCGTAAACCCGGAGAAGGCGGGTAGGGAGGCCGCGGCCACCGCGCACCTGATGCTGCACGCGCCGGAATGCCCCGCGGGCGTGATGCCCGTGGTGATCGACGGCGGCTTCGGCGGCGTGATCTTCCACGAAGCCTGCGGCCACAGCCTGGAAGCAACCAGCGTGGCGTTTAACTTAAGCGAATTCACCGGCAAGCTGGGGCAGAAGATTGCCGCCGACTGCGTGACCGCGATCGACGACGGCACCATGCCCAACGAGTGGGGATCCACCCGCGTGGACGACGAGGGAATGCGCACTACGCGCCTTGTGCTGATTGAAAACGGCATCCTGAAAAACTATATGATCGATAAGCTTAACGGCAAGCGTATGGGTATGGCGCCCACAGGCAGCGGCCGCCGCCAGAGCTATACCTTCGCGCCCACCTCCCGCATGCGCAACACCTTTATCGCGCCCGGAACGGACGACGAAAAGAGCATGATGCGTACCATGGGTGACGGCCTGTACGCCAAAAAGATGGGCGGCGGATCGGTCAATCCGGCCACGGGCGAGTTCAACTTCGCCGTGTCGGAAGGTTACCTGGTGAAGGACGGCAAGATCGTGTCGCCCGTGCGCGGCGCATCGCTGATCGGCAAGGGCTCCGGTGTGCTGACGAATATCGATCGCGTCGGCAAAACCATGACCATGGATCAGGGCATGTGCGGCAGTATCTCGGGCAGCGTGCCGACCAACGTTGGCCAGCCGATGATCCGCGTTAAGCAGATTACGGTCGGCGGCAGAGCAAAGGAGTGAGGCAAATGGAACTGAACGCATTTTTGGATAAGCTGTTTACCGCGGCCAAACAGGCCGGTCTGGAAGCGGCGGAAGCCTATATGGTCGAGGACGAAAGCTTTCGTGCCATGGCCAATAATCAGGAGATTGTGCAGTATTCCTCCAATCTCACCAAGGGATTATCCTTCCGGGTAAAGGTGAACGGAAAAATCGGCTATGCTTCCACCGAGGCGTTTGACGAGGACGCCGTCGACTGGCTGATACAGCGGGCGCAGGATTCGGCCGTGCTCTGCGAGGATACCTCCGAGCAGTTTATCTACGACGGCAAGGAACCAAGCCCCGCGCTTAACCTGGAGGCTGCTGTGGGCGAGCCTGATGAAAAGCTGCAGTTTGTGCTCGACCTGGAAAAAACGGCCAAGGCCTATGACCCGCGTGTGCAGAAGGTAGGCTACAATACCATTACTACCGGGCGGGAGTCCGTGCGCATTGTCAACACCTTCGGCATGGATAAGCAGTCCACCGCCACCTATGGCGTGGCTTTCATCATGCCGGTGGCAACCGAAGGGGAGTCCACCGCATCGGGCTTTGCCGTGCAGGTAGGCCGCGGGTTTGCCGCGCTGGATGCCAAAACACTCGGTACGGAAGCGGCGGAGGACGCCGTATCCATGCTGCATGCCGCGGCGGTGCCCTCGGGCCAGTACCGCGTGATCATCCACTACCGTGCGATGACCGATCTGCTGGAGACCTTTGCGTCCGCCTTCTCCGCTGAAAATGTACAGAAGGATTTGTCCGTGTATAAAGGCAAGCTGGGCGAAGCTGTTGCCGCGCCGTGCGTGACGATTGTGGATGATTCCCTGCGGGCCGACGGCCTGGCCTCGCGCCCGTTCGATGCCGAGGGTGTGCCCGGCGGCACCCATGCCGTGATTGAAAACGGTGTGCTGAAAACCTTCCTGCATAACTTAAAAACCGCGCATAAGGACGGTGTGAAGTCCACCGGCAACGCCAGCAAAGCGGGCTATTCCGCACCGATTCGCATTTCGCCTACTAACTTCTATATCGAGGCGGGCGATACAAGCTTTGAGCAGATGCTGCAGAACGTAGGCGACGGTATCCTGATCAAAGAGGTGGAGGGCCTGCACGCCGGCGCCGATGCCGTCAGCGGCGATTTCTCCCTGCTGTCCAAGGGTTTCACTATTAAGGATGGCAAGCTTGATAAACCCGTGGAGCAGATCACCATCGCCGGCAACTTCTACGAAATGCTTAAAGCCATCCAAACCGTCGGCAGCGATCTCACCTTCCCGCAGGGCGCGTTCGGCAGCCCGTGTGTGGATGTGGGCAAGCTGAGCGTGGCCGGTAAATAATGAGGTAACACAATGTTGGACGCGCATCGCGTGCCCAATGATGGGTCAAGGGCATA
>DAOPIR010000256.1:0-2347 GCA_035399245.1 Candidatus Limiplasma sp. | reverse complement strand
TGGATGGGTTCCCGAGTGGCCAAAGGGAGCAGACTGTAAATCTGCCGTCGCAGACTTCGATGGTTCGAATCCATCCCCATCCACCACCTATACCAATTCCAACCTTGAAATTGGTATACCGCCTGCGGGAATGGCGGAATTGGCAGACGCGCTAGATTCAGGTTCTAGTGAAGATTTCCTTCATGCAGGTTCAAGTCCTGTTTCCCGCACCATCGTCGCCGCGGACTGCACTCAGTTCACGGCGACGTTTCTTGTGATTTAGAGTCATCACGTATTGAAGCAGATATGAATACTTTAGCGAGTAAAAAGCCCTTGCATATGATGTGCAAAGGCTTTTTACTTGGCGTCTGTTTGGGAACTGTCTTTGATTTAATTTTTTGAACTTCGGCTCAGTCCCGCAGCGCCTCGCTGAACGCCAGCAGCGTAAGGGCCTGGCCGTAGGCCATGGGGGCGGTGATGATATTTTTGTAGTGATCGGCATTCCAGCCCATGCCCGTGCCGGCGGAGACCTTTGTTACCGTGCCGTCGGGCGTGATGCAGCGCTCCAGCGCCTGTATGGCCTGATCGGTGCAGGAAAGGTAGCTTTTGTCCAGATAGCCGCCGTGTACGCCCTTGAGCAAGCCGTAAAGGAAGCCCGCGCTGCCCGAGGCCTCGGTATAGCTGGCCGGATCATTGAGCACGGTGTGCCACAGGCCGTCCGGCGATTGCAGGACCTTGAGCGCGTGCGCCTGGGCGCGGTAGGTATCCAGCAGGTATGCTTTCACGCCGCCGTCCAGCGTATCGCCGAGGATCTCCAGCAGCTCCATCACGGCCATGGTAAACCAGCAGTTGCCGCGGCCCCAATAGATGCCGCCGAAATTGTGCTTTTCCAAAAACGTGTAACCGTGGTAAAACAAGCCCGTGTTTTTATCATACAGATATTTGATATGGAGCAAAAACTGGTGTACAGCTTCATCCACGCAGGCGGCATTGCCGTAGCGCTTGCCATAGCGTGCCAAAAACAGCGCGGCCATGAACAGCGTATCCACCCATACCTCGCCTTCGTTCAGGTTGATGGTGCCCTTTTCAGCATCATCCGTGGTGGTGTGCTGAAAACCGCCGTCCGCTGTGCGCGGCAGGCCGTGCAGCAGCCACTGCGCCCAGGCATGCATCTCGTCCTCACCCATCTGCCCCAGCCCCGCCAGCGCCAGCATCGGCGCGGTGGTATTGATATTATGCACGGGAAGCGGCTGCCGCAGGTGCTCCATGTACCATGTTTTCACATATTCCGCCACCGTTTCGTCGCCTGTGGCAGCGGCAAACTTCTGCATGCCGTACAGCCCCACGCCCTGCGGCCAATCCCACGGTTCCATGCCGAAATCGCGGCTGTAGACGCCTATGGATTTACCGCCGTCCGGCAGGGTTTTGGCAAGAGTTTCTTCGTTATCGGGCCGCTGCAGATTGCGCAGGCGGCCGGCAGCCAGCAGGGCTTTATCCTTGAGTGCTGTTCGGTCCATCGGGTTTGCCTCCTGTTTTATGGAATCAGCCGTAAGGTCAATATTTCAAAGGGTCGCAGGCTTACCTGCACGCAGCTTCCCTGGGCAAGGGGCTCGCCTTCGTCGTTTTCGGCCATGTCGGTTCGGGTCCACCGGCCTGAAAGCGGCGCGTGTACCGTAGTGCGTACCGCCGTGCCCGTGGCCTCGTACAGCCGCAGGATCACGCCCCGCCCGTCGTCGGCAGGTTTCACGGTCTCCGGCACCACGCGCGCGTCATCGGCAGAAAACGTGCCGCCTTGCGTGCCTGTACCCGCAAAACAGCGCGGAACGGCGTTAAACGCATACCCTTCGCGTACCACGTCAGCCAAGTCCCCTGTACAGGGATACACGGCATAGCGGATGCGTTGCCTGCCGCGGTCGCAGGTATCGTCGGGCACCAGCGGCGCGCGGAGCAACGACAGCGACAGCGTGCCGTTATCGGCGCTTATGCCGTAGCTGCCCTCATTGAGCACGGCAAGCGTTCTGCCGGGCTCTGCCAGCGCGGAATACCGCTGGTTGGATACCTCATAGCGGTCGGCGGCAAAGGCATGGCTGCGGTGCGCTGGCCGACGGATATAGCCAAACTGGATTTCGTGCAGGGCATCCTCACAGTGCAGGCCGGTGGCAAAGTCCACCTTCAGCAGCCTGTGGCGCGCCTGCCAGTCAATCTCCGTGTCAAAATCGATGCGCCGCGTATGGGCGCGCACGGTGATGCGCTGGACGACCGTGCTGTGCTCCAGTGTGCGGGTGCTCTCCATCACGCAGGCATAGCTGCCGCAATAGGCAACGCGCAGGCTGCCGGCATCCGCAGGCGAGATCTCGTTTTCCGGGTA
>DAOPIR010000255.1:0-2399 GCA_035399245.1 Candidatus Limiplasma sp. | reverse complement strand
CTCCATCGGCGATCCGTTTATCAGCGAATGCCGCAATTATACGGTCAGGCTCACTCTTCCGCAGGGCTATACCGCCGTTGGCACCGGCACGGCGGAGACGGTGGACCAAACGACCACATTTACTGCGCTTGCGTCCCGCGACGCTGCCCTGTGTATCAGCAATAGCTACCATAGGGCACAGGCCGTACAGGACGGCGTGCTGATTGAGGCCTATGCCAAAACCGCCGCCCATGCAAACGCCATGCTGACCGTTGCCAAAAAGGCGATGCAAACCTATGCTAAGCGTTATGGCGCGTATCCTTACCCAACCTTCACCCTTGCGGAAACCAGCCTCCCGTTTGACGGCATGAGCTATCCGGCATTTGCCATGATTGCTGCGGATGTGCTGGACATGGATAAAGAGGCGCGGGAAATCCGTATCGCGCGGGAGGTTGCCAAGCAATGGTTTGAGGAGGTTGTCGGAACGGATGCCTACAATCAGGCGTGGCAGCATGAGGCTCTGGCGGAGTATGCGCTTTTGGATTACTGGGAGGACCAGCACGGAGCATCCGCCCGGGAGAGCCTGCAGTACAGCCGAGTGGATACCGCGATGCGCCTGACGGTTGCAAGCCTTACGCCCGGCAGCCCACTGGATTACTTCTATAATTGGACCGAGTATCAGACCGTGGCGTGGCATCGCGGCGCGGCGGCGCTGTGTACGCTGGATCTGGCAATGGACGGCCGGCTTGACGAATTTCTGGCCGCATATTATGATACCTATGCCTTTGCGATTGCATCGAGGGCAGATTTTGAACAGGCGCTCCATGACTATTCCGGAGAAGACTGGACGCCGCTTTTAGCAGACTATCTGGACACCATATACTAGTTTGCGAAGGGAAAGGAAGCTATGTCAAATCACCCCACGCGGGATATCGCCGTGCTCATCCCCAGCTTTCAGCCGGACGGGCAGCTAACGCCCTATGTGGAACAATTAGTACAAGCTGATTTTGCACAGATTGTAATTGTGGATGATGGATCGGGCGCGGCCTATGATGCCGTGTTTGATACACTGGATGCGCTTGACGGCGTTACAGTGCTGCGCTACGAGCCCAACTGCGGCAAGGGATATGCGCTGCGTCTTGGCATGCGCTATATTGAGGATAATGATCAGGACTGCGCCTTTGTTATCACCGCGGACAGCGACGGCCAGCACACGGTAGCGGATATCCTGGCCATGGCTGATACATTGCGCCAGGATTCGGCGGGGCTGCTGCTGGGCACGCGTGATTTTACCGCCGCCGATGTGCCGCGCCGAAGCCGTGCGGGAAACCAAATCACATCCAAGGTGTTTCAGGTGCTATACGGGCAAAAAGTCACGGACACGCAAACGGGCCTGCGCGGGTTTTCACGCGCGATGATCCACCGTTTGCTGGAGGTGAAGGGCGACCGCTATGATTACGAGATGAACCAGTTGATTCTCTGCGCCATTGACGGCATCTCCATCCGTTCTTTGCCGATTCAAACTGTATATGAAAACAACAACGAAGGCAGCCATTTCCGCACCGTAGTGGACAGCTGGCGCATCTACCGTGCCATTTTCAGCCGGTTTGCGCGCTTTGTGGCATCGTCGGCGGTATGCTTTTTGGTGGATTACGGTGTCTATCTGCTGATCAATTATCTATTGAAAACCTATGTACCGGTGCTGGACCAGTCCATGCGGATCTTTGTGCTCCGTTTCATGGCACGCATCGCTATTGCTACGGTGGCCGCACGCGCTGTCAGCGCAACGATTAACTTTATCATCAATCAGAAAATGGTTTTCCAAAGCCAGGTCAGGACAGGAAAAGCGTTTTTACGGTATGCCTGTACGGTGGTGCTGATCGTGGCGCTGTCGGCGGGCATCGTGTCCACGCTGCATATCGGGCTGGGACTGAGCGAAACCATTACCAAGATTCCTGTGGATATCGTGCTGTTCTGCCTGAGCTATTTTCTGCAGCGCAAGTGGGTGTTCGGCGGCGGTGCGAAGCCGCACGGCCAGCATAAGGAGAAGAACCATGGATAAAGTACAAATTGATCGCATCAACGAGCTCGCCCGCCTGAAAAAAGAGCGTGGCCTGACGGCGGAGGAAGCGCTGGAGCAGGCTGCGCTTCGCCGGCAGTATATCGACGAATTCAAAGCCAACGTTCACGCAACGCTTCAAAACGTGCGAATTCGCAATGAGGACGGATCACTCAGAGAATTGCAGAAAAAACAGTCCGGTAATACCTGAACGCCAGAATGCGTACATCAAGTATATATTTCAAAATTAATCAAATTAATTTGAAAAAAACGCTTGACAAAAAAAGGGATCTTTGATATTCTAGATAAGCTCGCTTGAGAGCGCGAACCTTGAAAAAGATACAGAGGAAGAGTAGAAATA
>DAOPIR010000254.1:0-2421 GCA_035399245.1 Candidatus Limiplasma sp. | reverse complement strand
TGCGGTTGCCACGGTGTTTATGGCACGGCTGTACAAGCAGGAAAGGGGCAAGGTGTTTTTGGCCTATCTGCTGCTGTGCGTGCTGGCGTTCCTGCGCCCGCTGCTGTCGCAGAGTCTGGCGGGCGTAATTATCACCCTGCTGCTGTACATGCTGACCATCGGCGGGCTTGCGCTTTATGCGGGCAAGGCGCCGGCCGCGCTGTGGCTGACGGGTATCGACCTGCTGGTCTATCTTGTGCTGTGGGCGTTTGGCGGGCAATGGCTGTGGCAATCGCCATACTTTATCTATGTCGGCGTTTCGCTCGCCGCCTATATTTTCATGCCTTACCGGATACTGCAAAGGGAGGCGCTTCATGCCGATCACAGCGCGTAAAAACAAGCTGTATGCCGCGGCGCTGCCGATCCTCGGCAGGCGATGCGGCTGGCGGCACGCCAGGGCAGACGCAGACGCACAATACCTGCCGGGTATAGAGCACGCATGGAAAGCGCACCACGTGGTCGGCGGATGTGTGCAGGTGCTGCGCGGCGGGCAGCCGGCGGAAACCTATACGGCGGGCTATGCGGTGCTGCATCCCGCCCGGCCGGTAGGGGCGGACACGGTGTTTCGCACGGCGTCGATCGCCAAGGCGGTGTGCGCGCTACTGGTGATGCGGCTGCAAACACAGGGTAAGCTGAACGTGGCGGAGGATATCTCCGCCTTTTGGCATCGGCCGATCCGCAATCCGCATGATCCGGATACGCCCATTCCGCTGGGCTCGCTGCTCAGCCATACCTCGGGACTGTTGGACAGCCAGCTGTATTTTCATTCGTTCAATGATAATATCACCGCCGATACGTTGCTTGGGGACAGCGGTTCGTATTTGCCGTATGCGCCGTATGCCCATTTTCGCTATTCCAATTTCGGTGCGGGGCTGATCGGTACCCTGCTGGAAGCGCGGTTTCAAACAAGCTTTGAGGAGCTGATCCAGCAGGAGCTTTTCCGGCCGCTGCAGGTGGACGCAACCTTTGATATCTGCAAGGCAGACAGCCGCCGCATGGCAAACGGATATCGGGTATTGCCGCCGGGACGGACCCCTGCCTTTGATGCGCGCAAGCGTATACAATCGGCAGCGCCTTTGGCCGCGCCCGATCCGCAGCGCCATTTTCTGCTGGCTTCGGGCAGCCTGTACATCACCGTGGGCGAGATGGCAAAGCTTTGCTGCGTGATGATGGACGGCAAGCACAACGGGGAAGCGTTTATCGATGCAAAATCCCTGCAGAATATGCGTACGCTGGATCCTGCCGAAACATCGCCCAGGCCGGGAATGGTGCATGGCATGGGGCTGTTTTCGCTGATGGACGCGGGCGTGCTGCCATACCGTGTGTACGGTCATCAGGGGTTTGCGTATGGCGCGGTGAACGGCTTTTTCTTTGACGAGCGGGGCAACGGCTTTGTATCGTTCAACAGCGGCGCGAGTGAGCGGCGCGTGGGACGGCTGAGCTGCCTGAACCGCGACTTGCTTCAGGCGGTGATGCTGCCGTGAAGGATATCATTACCGAGATTCGCGAACTGCCAAACGGCATCAGCGTAACGGTGAACGATCGTTATACCGTACGCCTGACGCGCAGGGATCAAAAATCCTTCTTTTATAAGGAAGGGGACGCATTGGACTTTGCGGCATGGAAGCATGAGCTTTTATTGCAGCAGTATCCGGAGGCGCTTAACCGCGCGGTGCGCCTGCTGGCAGTGCGGGCCAGAAGCCATACAGAGATTGAAAAACGGCTGTCGAGCGCCTGCTATATGGATGAAACGGTGGAAATGGTGCTGACCAAGCTGCAGGGAAACGGCCTGCTGGACGACGCGGCGTTTGCCCGCCAATGGGCGCAGGACAGGACTGCGCGCCAGATTGGCAAGGCACGTATCCTGTATGAGCTGCGGCAAAAGGGAGTTTCCAGCGAGGTTGCCGAAGCGGCGCTTACGGAGATGGACCCGCAGCAGCAGGACGAAAGCGCCGTAAAGCTGGCGGCAAAGCTGATTAAACGCTATCAAAGCCTGCCCGCTGCAGACGCGCGCCGCAAAACCATTCAGGCGATGCAGCGCAGGGGGTACAGCTACGGCGAAGCACGGGACGCCATAGAGCAGGCGGCGGAGGAAGACCTGTAACCGGAAATATGAGGCATAGAGTGAAAAAAACGGTACTTGTATGGCTGATGTGCGTGGTGCTGGCTGCTGGAACGGCGCAGGCCGCGGACACGGCCGCATATCCCATCACTTTCCGCGAAAACGAGACCACCGGTTATACGTGGGTGTTTACCATCAGTGATGAAACGGTGTTATCGGTTGCCGACGGCGGATATCAGGCGCCGGCTGCCGACGAGCCGATGGTTGGGATGAGCGGTACCCATGCATGGACGGTCGGCGGCCTGCGGGAAGGGGAGGCA
>DAOPIR010000253.1:0-2424 GCA_035399245.1 Candidatus Limiplasma sp. | reverse complement strand
AGGCCAGCACCACGGTCTATCTCGCGGCGATGAAGGCGGGTATGGAGCTGGTCAGCCACACCGCGCATTCCATGAAGGTCAGCTATACTGACATGGGAATGGACGCGACGGTGTCCGATACCAACGGTGCGGAAAAGGATATGTCGTTTCGCAACAATTCCGGCGGCCAGATCTTTATTGCGGCCCATGTAATGACCGATCCCGCCAATAAAAAGCGACTGCTTTGTGAGGTGCGTATTTACGGGATTGATCTGGGCGATATCAGCTACAGGCTGGATACGGAAATCGTAAAAGTACTGGAGCCGTCCAGTGAGCAGATTATAATTTATGACAGCACCGGCGAATACGTTACCTTTGACGATCCGATCAAAGTACTCACGGAAGCCTCCGATGGCTATGTAGTGGATACATACCGCGTTACTTTGGAAAACGGGCTGGAGGTTGCCAGTGAGAAAATCACACGCAGTACGTATCCGGCACGGCAGGAAAAGATCGCGCAATGGACGCAGCCCTGACCTGTAAAAGCAATATAGAATAAGCCCATCCGTATTATTCAATAGAATGCGGATGGGTTTATTACATAAAAATTGTGGCTGAATATGCGAGCCGATAACAGCACTTCAACAATGCGTCGTATCCTTTTCCCACAGGCTGTATTGATCGTCGTTTTTAAGCGCCGACAGCATAGTTTCCTCTATATGCGGATACCGTTTAGCCAGTTCCTGCAGAAGCTCTTTCATCTCCTGCCGCTTTGTGTTGCCGTTTGCCGGACACGCGTTGTGCTGCACGGGAAGGGAGAGCTTTTTTTGCATGTGGATTACTTCTTTTTCCGGCATGTACACCATGGGCCGGATAACGGTGATATCGGTGCGGCTCATATAGGTTTTCGGGTGAAAGGTATGGATGCGCCCTTCATAGATCAGGCTCATGAGAAAGGTTTCCAGCGCGTCCTCGCGGTGGTGCGCCAGTGCCAATTTGTTGCATCCCAGTTCCTTGCTCATGTCGCACAGCATCGCACGGCGCATTTTGGCGCACAGCGGACAGGGGCTGCGGTCGTTTCGCAGCTCGAACAGTATCTGATACAGATCGGTATAGCGCACGGTAAGCGGGATGTCCTCCGCTTTGCAAAACGCTTCCACCGCCGAGGTGTCCGGCGCTTCCGTTCCCATGGTAAGCATTATGGCCTGAAGCGTAAAATCCTTGCGTACCCTGCGATACAGCGACAGGCCGTGCGTGAGCAGCAGGCTGTCCTTGCCGCCGGAAAGCCCGATGGCAATGCGGTCGCCCGGATCGATCATATGGAAATCCTGATCTGCACGGCGAATGCGTCCCAACGTTGTTTTCAATCCATCAACCATCCTTATCATTCAGTCGGCTCATTGTATCACACTGCGCTGCTTGTGCAAAGCCGGATGGGGCGCGCGTGATGACAACCACCCCGCAATTATGCTATAATACGCTCAAAAGGGGGATGAAAAATGCAGCTTGGCAAAGGCGGTACAAGGCGTGCGGTCAAGGTGTTTGCCTGGCTGTGTGCACTGATGCTTTTAATCGGCGTAATTCCGCTGTATGCCATCTCCTTTTACAGCCATCCACACTATGACGATTACGGATTTTCAGCCAATGTCCATCATACGTGGCTGGACAGCGGGAGCCTGTTTGCGGTACTGCAAACCACGGTTGAAAGTGCGCGCAATGTGCGTCAAACCTGGCAGGGTACCTATCTGGGCACTATATTAAGCAATATCCAGCCGGGTGTATTTTCTGAAAACTTATATTTTCTTACCACCTTTATCCTTCTCACGGCCTTTTTGCTATGCTTTGGTTTCTTTTTCCGTACGGTGCTGCGGATAGGGTATAAGGCCAACGGCTATGAAACCGTTATCGTTACAAGCCTTGCATTGTTTTTGATGATTCAGCTGCTGCCGCAGATCAACGAAGGATTTTATTGGTTCAACGGCGGGATCGGCAATACGTTTGTCTATTCGCTGATTGCCCTGAGCCTGGCGCTGATGATACGGCTCTGGTACGCAAAAGACGGAAAAGCATGGGGGATTTCCGCCGGGCTTGTGCTGCTGATGGCGGCGCTCGGCGGGGGAAGCTACGGCGGCGGACTGTTTTTGCTGTGCATCATGGCGCTGCTGTGCATCTATGCCTTATGGAAAAAACACCGCTTCCGCTTTGTGTATATCGGCTTGCTGGCTGTGCTCGCGGCATGCTTTGCCTACAGCATGGCGGCCCCCGGCAACGATGCCCGCGCCGCGGTGATGGGTACGCGGATTTCCGCGCCTGCCGCGGTGTTGAAATCAGTTTATTACGGCATTACGCTGCTGGGCAATTATATAAGCTTGCCGGTGGTCGCTGTGATGCTGTTCCTCCTCCCGATTTTCTGGAAGCTGGCGCAGAACAGCACGTTTTCCTTCA
>DAOPIR010000252.1:0-2465 GCA_035399245.1 Candidatus Limiplasma sp. | reverse complement strand
GATTGCCATCGCCTGCCCCAAGACCTATATGCCCGACGCCGATCTGGTGGCATGGGGCAAGGAAAGCGGCCTGCTGACCATCGGCGAGGATGTGCTTACAATGGCCAGGGACGCCGATGTGCTCTATACCGATGTGTGGGCCTCCATGGGCGAGGAAGGCGAGGCCGAGGAACGCAAAAAGGTGTTCAAGGGCTATCAGGTGAACGACGCCGTGATGGCCGTCGCCAAGCCCGACGCCATGGTGCTGCACTGCCTGCCCGCCCACCGCGGCGAGGAGATCACCAACGAGGTCATGGAAGCCCACGCCGACAACATTTTCGACGAAGCCGAGAACCGTTTGCACGCGCAGAAGGCCGTGCTGGTGAAACTCTTAAAGTAGCAATGCGAAGCGAATGAGGAATAAGGAATGGGCATCGGAGGCGAGTGTGTGCCCAGTGGGAACTTCGGCGAAGCCGAAAACGAACCGGAGATGGGAGGTTTTAAGGAGTATCACGACCGGTGAGGGAGTGAGACGACTATAAAACCGAGTGGGCATATGGCGGAAAGATTGCTCCGCAATCTTCCGATTTCAAGAACCGTATAAACAGCAGGGCAACACCGAAATTCTCAGTGTTGCCCTGTTGCTATATCGAGGAATTCATTCATCCGGTTGCGTCAGCAGCTGTACTGCTATTCCTCATTCTTTATTCCTAATTCCTCATTTCCCATTCACTTATAAACTTTCTCGTCCAGCACACCGATCAGCGGTAAATTCCGGTACTTTTCGTTAAAGTCCAGACCGTAGCCGACCACGAAGGCGTCGGGGATTTCAAAGCCGTGATAGTCCACGCTCAGGGGCACCACACGGCGGGAAGGCTTATCCAAAAGCGTGATGATGCGGATGCTTGCCGCGCCGCGGTTGTTGAGGATACGCTTGAGGTATGCCAGCGTCTTGCCGGAGTCCACAATGTCCTCCACGATGATCACATCACGGTTTTCAATGCTGGAGTCCAGATCCTTCACCAGCCGTACCTCGCCGCTTACGGTACTGGCGCCGTAGCTGGAGATCGCCATAAAATCAATTTCCAACGGCAGATCAATGCCGCGGATCAGATCGGAGAAAAATACGGTGGATCCCTTCAAAATACAGATCATCAGCGGCGCTTTGCCCCGATAATCGCGGGTGATGCGTTCCCCGAGCTCCTCCACCTTTTGCTTAAGCTGCTCCTGTGTAATCAGCACTTCCGACAGATCCGCGTACATAGGACAATCCTTGTTCATAGTGTACTCCTTTATCGATTAATATAACCAGGGCACGTCGCCCCGCAGCGACAGCAGCACAGAGGGTGCGTCGGTCACGCGCGTTTCTTCCGCCGCGCCTACGCCCACGGCCCATAGGATCTGCCTGCCGATGGCGACCACCGGCAGCGCCTTGCGAAACGGCTGGTCCAGCTTTTTGTCGATCAGCCAGCGGCGCAGGGGCTTGCTGCCGTCCGCACCGAAGGGATGGATGGTATCGCCCTGCTTGGGCCAGCGCACAACGGCGGCGGCAAGCAGCTCGCGCGTGAGCACGACGGTATACTGGCCGTCCGGATGGATACGGCCGGACGGATAGGGCGCTTTCAGCAGTTGAATGTCCCCAAAGTCCACCGGCTGCAGCGTGTCGCCAAAGGCACAGGGTGCAGGTGCGGGCACGGGGCACAGCGGCGCGTCGCCCTGCATGCGCGTGAGGTGGATAAAGGCTTCCGTGACCGAGGCATGCAGCGCGCCGGGCAGGTTGACCACCGTGTTGTCCGGCGCTGTTACCAGGTGCAAAAGCGCCAGCGAATCGGTAACCGACAGGGATTGCTCTGCCGGCGTGCTGCCGCAGGCGCGCAGGCCAAGCTCCGCAAACCGGCGCAGGGCGCGGATTACAATGGCGTCGCTGGCGGTTTGCAAAGTATCTTTATTCAAACAAAAATAGGGCGGTTTATCGATCAGCGCATCTTCCAGCAGCTGGTCGGCCTGCGCCTGCAGGCAGTCTTCATCCAGCCGCAGCAGATCGGCGGACTGGGCGATGTGCGCGATGGCGGCCGGATTTTCATCCACCAGCCGGGGCAGGATATACAGCCGCATGCGGTTGCGCAGGCATACGGGCAGATGGTTGCTGGCGTCGCTGCGGTAGGGCTTGCCGTCCAGCGCGTCCAGCAGCTGCTGCTTGGACAGCGACAGGAACGGGCGGCACACGGTTACACCGTCACGGTGGATAATGGCCTCCATTCCGCGCAGGCCCCGCGCGCCGCTGCCGCGCAGCAGGTGCTGCAGCACCGTTTCGGCCTGGTCATCCTGATGGTGGGCCAGCAGCAGCGCGTCCGCGCCGCAGGCTTTGGCACGGTTCAGCAGCAGTGCATAGCGTGCCTGCCGCGCCACGGCTTCCGCGCCGGCAGACTGCATATCGCCCGCAAGCTGCGCATGGTCGCAGGTAAAGGGTACCTGATGTTCCTTGC
>DAOPIR010000251.1:0-2499 GCA_035399245.1 Candidatus Limiplasma sp. | reverse complement strand
TGGTAGCTCCAAGGGGAATCGAACCCCTGATTTCGCCTTGAGAGGGCGACGTCTTAACCGCTTGACCATGGAGCCATATCGCCGCGACCGACATAGTGTAGCATACTTTCGGATGGTTGTAAAGACTTGGAATGAGCATTTGGCGGAGAAACCGGCAGGATCGTATCGCCCCTGATGCATGGATGCGAAAACGAAGTGCAAAGATGTATCAAAACGGTAAATTATCACACGATAAGCCGGAACATTGTGCGATTTCCCTTTCAAAATTGAGCAACGTTGTGTATAATGGTAGGGTATTCAGTCACACCTGATGCGGAAGGAGTGAGTCGCGTGACAGCGGATTCGAGCGGAACCGCCAGATTCATGCCGATTGTCGAGGGGTCAAGCAATGCCGCCGACATTCTGGAGCATGTGTATCGGGCACTGCAAGCCAAAGGGTACGATCCGGTTACGCAGATTGTAGGGTATCTGATCTCCGGCGACCCCACCTATATCACCAGCCATAATCAGGCCCGCAGCATGATCACACGGCTGGAACGCGACGAGATTGTAGAAGAGATCGTACGCGTATACCTGCACGGGCTGGACGCGTGAGCCAACGCATTATCGCACTGGATGTGGGGGATGTGCGTATCGGCCTTGCCGTCAGCGACCCATCCCGCACCATCGCGCAACCGCTGGAAACCTATACCCGCGTGGGCTATGGGCCCGACAGCCGGTATATCAAGGCGCTGTGCGACCGGTATGAAACCGATGAGGCGCTGCTTGGCTTTCCCCTCAATATGGATGGCTCCGCGGGTGCACAGGCTGAAAAAACAAAGGCATTTGGCGATGTGCTGGCCGCAGCGGGGCTGCGCGTTTTTTATTGGGACGAGCGGCTGACCTCCGTGACCGCCGAACGGGTGCTGCTGGAGGGCAACCTGAGCCGCAAGGAGCGCAAGCGGCACGTGGACAAAATCGCCGCTGCCGTGATATTGGAGCAATGGCTCCGTAGGCAAACAGAAAGGAAGTAACACGATGGCAGATAACAACTACGAGGATATCAAGGATGATTTTCTGGTCTATCTGCAGGATGAGGATGGCAACGACATCGCGTTTGAGCATCTGATGACGGTTAATTACAAGGATCACGAGTATATTTTGCTGGAAGCCAAGCAGGATATCGAGGGCTGCATGCAGGGCGAAAGCATCATCCTGCGCATCGAGCAGGATGAAAGCGGCGAGGATATCTACGTTACCGTTGAGGATGAGGACGAATACCAGACGGTATTTGACAAATGTGTGGAAGCCATCGAAGAGATGGACAACAGCGACGAAACGCAGGATGAGGAATAGCGGCGGTTAAACGCCCGTTTCTGGGACTGTTCAAAGCTATCCAATAATAAATTCGGAAGAAGTGTCAACATACGCCTGCCCATTCTGGGCAGGCGTTGTGATATCCAAAAATGTAGCGGGATCCACTCTCACATAGCCGCCGCTGCCTTCGTCGGTCAACAGGGAAAATTCGTCGTCGCTGTCGATGAGCAGCCCTTTCACGTTGGTAACGCCGTCGGCACGGATCAGGGTCAGCTCATATTGCACGTCCGCCCAGTACAGGTTCCAGTTCGAATTGTATTTCGTTACCTTCCATGTGCCGTGGGTGGCGGGATCGTCCGCGGACATGACATGCCCTTCGTACCCGCACAGATAGGTGCCGTCGGCATTCAGGATCAGGTGCTCTTCCGCCATGCTGCCGCCCGCGTCAAATGTCCATGCGCCGGCCAGGAGTTCCATAATGTCCGTCTGTACGGCGCTGCGGAAATCATCATTGGGGTCCAGCGTCAGGGCGTTCAGCGGCACGAAGCCCCATACGATCGCGCCGCCGTCCACAAACTCTCCGTCACGCACCTCGGCGGTTACGTAGGCGTAAGAAGCGTTATAGATTCCCAGGCAGGCGAACTGCCGGCCCTGCGGCACCGTGAAGCACACGGTTTGCGATACGTCCGGATCGTCCGTCAGGTAGGTATCTTTGGTAGCCTGCACGTCCACGCAGGAGAGGCCTGTTACGCTTTGGGTATCATCACAAGTAATGCCGAGTACGGAGCTGCGGATATAGCCGATGCGCTGTGTGTAGCTGTTGATATTGTAGCGGATACAGGCATAGCAATCCCCGTTCCCGTCGCGGAAGGTGCGTATGACCCACAGATCGCCCTTGAGCCCAACGGCGGCCTTGCCGCCTGCGGCGCGCCACGCGGATGCGCCATAGGGCGCGGCGTATACGGGCTCGGTGCCGGTACCGACGTTGGAGCGGTAGCCAAGCTCCGGCATATCCATGTAGGTGGACCAGTTCAGGCAATCATAGTGGCTGTACAGTGCCGTGCGCATCAGGTTATGATTGCGCACCTCGTCCAGCGAATGCGCAAGCAGGGTGATATTAAACGCGTCTATGGTGATGCTCTGCTGCAGAACGGCGCTTTCCGTGCCCACCGTAGCCGTGTAGAGGCCATAGGCAGCGGTATC
>DAOPIR010000250.1:0-2557 GCA_035399245.1 Candidatus Limiplasma sp. | reverse complement strand
TGCAGTATTATCCGCCCATAGACCTTTACGATGAACGCCTGAGAGGGCTGGCGAAAAAGCTGGGGCCTGCATGGGTTCGTATGTCCGGCACATGGGCAACAAAAACCTACTATGATTTTGAAGGCGTGACGGACGGCAAAGCGCCTCATGGCTACGCAAGCGTCCTGACCAAGAACCAGTGGATTGGCGTGCTGGATTTTGTTAAGGCTGTAGGCGGCAAGTTGCTCGTGTCCGTCAGCAATTGCGAAGGGGATCATCCGGACGGCGGCCCTCTCGATCTCACCCAAGCGAAGAAGCTGTTTGATTTCAATCATGAATACGGCGTTGATATTGATGCCATCGAGTTTATGAACGAGCCGAACATGATGGAAATGTCCGGTGCTCCGGCAGGTTATACGCCGGCTGATTACGCAAGAGATCAGGATATCCTTTACACATGGGTTCGCGAGAACTACCCGAAACGCCTGCTGGTCGGGCCCTGTACCACCGGGGATCCTTATACGGTTGACCTGAACAGCCGCGGCTTCGGAGCCGGGATCGGCAGCCTGGCCAGAACCTGCACCACCCAGGAGTTGCTGGCGGGTACGAATGTGGCGCTGGATGTATTCAGCTATCACTATTACAATGGCGTATCCGAGCGGCTGGCTTCCGTTGCGCCCAATGCCCATTGGCCCAGCGAGCTTGCTGGCAGCGACGAATACCTTGCGGTCGCTCCTGAATGTGCGAGGAAGCACGCGGCGCTCAGGGATCGCTTCGTCCCCGGCGGGCAGATGTGGGTCACGGAGTCCGGCGATGCGGGCGGTGGTGGGAATACATGGGCCTCAACCTATCTGGATGTGCTGCGCACGCTCAATGAGTTGGGTAGCTTCGCCGCAATCACCGATGGTGTGATCTTCCACAACACGCTGGCCTCCTCCGATTACGGGTTCCTGGAGCATGGCTGCTTTCAGCCGCGCCCGAATTACTTTGCTGTTCTGCTCTGGAACCGGCTGATGGGAACTACCGTATATGGCTGCGGCAACCCGGGGACTGAGGGTGCGCATATATACTGCCATTCCCGCAAGGATGGAAAGCCGGGAGTCGCATACCTGATCATCAACAACTCTCTTACCGCCGTAACGGAAGTGGAAATTCCCAGGAGCGCGGATCGGTATACCCTGAGCGCAAAGGCCATTCGCTCCGCCATCATGCAACTCAACGGAAAAGACCTTGCTATATCCGGCATATCCGATTTGCCGGAATTGATCCCTGAAAGGGTAGAGGCGGGGGTTATGGAACTTGCACCGGGGAGCTGCACGTTTCTGATTATATGACGGATTTGCAGAAATGGAAGCACAAAATGGCCGCCGATGGTTCGGCGGTCATTTTTAATTATAACCAAGGGACTGTTTCTGTTCCGGCTGCTGTCTGGTTAACTTCAACCGTTCTTCTCAACGCCTTTATGGAAATGCTGATGTGAGAACGTATGTTTGGATTTTCAAAGTCGGTGCTTACCAAATCCAATATTTTTCGCAGCCGGTATTGCATTGTATTGCGATGAATGAATAATTTTTCTGCCGTGATGGAGACATTACGCTCATTTTCCAAATAGACTAGCAGGGTATCTGCCAGCTGTGAATTGTGTTCGGCGTCATAGGCGGCCAGAATTTTTGCGGCGGGATGGAGCAACTGTGAATATGCTACCGTATTGCACAAATAATCGATCAAAAAATCCCAGGCATGGTCCTGGCAGTGAACTACACGCTTGTTTACACTACAAAAGGACAGCGCCAGCTCCGCCTGATGATAAGCGTCTGCAAGACTGGTCCATTCATAGAACGGAAGGGATATGCCGCATGCAGTATTCAGGGCTTCGCTTAGTTTCTGAACCTTGTTCATGGATTGGATCAATGTATCGGCTTTTGTAATAGCGATCGTATTGTCCTGCCAGTAAACAATCTTGCAGAGTGGGAGGCGTATCTCCAGCTGTCCGAGAATGTAGTTTTTATCTTTCTTTTTCCCTTTCGTCTCGAGTTGCTTAAAGCATAAAAGCTGGTATTGCGCGCCGCTGTCCTGCCATCCCAGCGACATTTCCATCCACTCTATGCTGTTGCTGTCCATCACTTTGCGATCGAGTAGTGAGCACAGTATTTCACTTGTTGAATACACGGTCGCATTTCCTTCAGCAGCAATCGCCTTTTGCAGAACGAAAAGAAATGTTTGGGACAGCTGCACCATTGCGTCCGTAAGCCGGGTGTTGTGTTCGATGATTTGATAGTGCAGGCAGATTTCATGATCCCGGTGTATCATGCCCATGATGCATCGGTGTCCATAATCGGAAAAGGAGAGAAGCTGCGAGGAATTCTCCATGGCAACAACATCATAAAACCGGGATTCCCGCAAATTCTCCAAGCAGAATATGGGTACCTGCTTTTCCTTTACAAGGATACTCCAAAATTCACGGATGTTGTCGTTTTCATATTTCTGTGTATAGCCCAGTAGTTTGCCCTGCCATGTACAAACGAATATGGGGTTTTGAAAGACGGGTTCCGCCAGATCGATGATCTCCTGTACGCTC
>DAOPIR010000249.1:0-2592 GCA_035399245.1 Candidatus Limiplasma sp. | reverse complement strand
ACCGGCGATGATGTAAAACAGGCTGTGCGTGAGTTTGCTTACGACAAGGCGGTTTGGACGTTTGATACCACCGTGCGCAGCGAGCGCCAGCAGCGCGAAACGCAGGTGAAGGAAGAAGTGATCGAGCACTTCACCGAGCAGTTTGAAGGCCGCCTGGGCGAAGTGGCGGATGCGCTGTATTACCTCAATAAAGAAGTTATGCGCCGCAAGATTTTGGATAAAGGCCTGCGTCCCGACGGCCGCGGCCTGACCGATGTGCGCCCCATCTGGTGCGAAGTCGGCGTGCTGCCGCGTACCCATGGCAGCGCCGTGTTCACCCGTGGCGAAACGCAGGCTCTGACCGTGACTACGCTTGGCTCCATGAGCGAGGTGCAGATGCTCGACGGTCTGGGTACCGAGGAGTTTAAGCGCTACATCCACCATTACAATTTCCCGCCGTATGCCACCGGCGAGGCCGGCCGCATGAAGAGCCCGGGCCGCCGCGAAATCGGCCACGGCGCGCTAGCGGAGCGTGCGCTTCTGCCAGTTATCCCCGATGAGGACGCCTTCCCGTATACGCTGCGCCTCGTAAGCGAAATCCTGGGTTCCAATGGCTCCAGCTCCATGGCGTCTGTGTGCGGCAGCACCCTGTCACTGATGGATGCGGGCGTGCCGATCAAGGCGCCGGTTGCCGGCGTGGCCATGGGCCTGATCAAGGATACCGACAGCGAAAACATTGCCGTGCTGACCGATATTCAGGGCCTGGAGGACTTCCTCGGCGATATGGACTTCAAGGTCGCAGGTACGGTAAAGGGCGTTACCGCCATCCAGATGGATATCAAGATCGCGGGCATCAACCGCGAGGTTCTCGAGCGTGCGCTGGCACAGGCGCGCGTCGGCCGCCTGCACATCCTGCAAAAGATGCTGGACGTGCTTGCCAAGCCGCGTGAAGCCCTGAGCAAGTATGCTCCTAAGATCGTGCGTTTCACCATCAATCCCGAGAAGATCCGCGAGGTCATTGGGCCGGGCGGAAAGATGATTAACAAGATCATTGCCGAGACCGGTGTCAAGATTGACATCGAAGACGACGGCCGCGTGTATATCGCAACGCCCGATGCCGATGCAGCCGCCAAGGCGCGTAAGATCATCGAGGGCATTGCCAAGGATGTGGAAGTCGGCGACGTGTATCTGGGAAAGGTCGTCCGCATCATGAACTTCGGCGCGTTTATCGAGCTGACGGGCGGTAAGGACGGCATGCTGCATATCTCCAAGATGGCCGATCACCGTGTGGAAAAGGTTGAAGATGTAATGAACATCGGCGACGAGATTGAGGTTAAGGTCAACGAGATCGACAGCCAGGGCCGCGTCAACCTCATACGCAACGATATCACCTATACCAAGGCCCCCACGAGCGGCCCGCGCGATGGCGGCCAGCACCGCAGACCGCCGCGCCGTGACGGACGCCCCAATAACAACCAGTAACCGCAATACAGAATATAATAACCAGAACACCGATGGCCTCCCTGCATGTGCGGGGCTTGGCCATCGGTGCTGGCGCTAAAAGGAAGAAAATCATGTTTGATTCTGTTACCCTGCCTAACGGCCTTCGGGTGGTAGGCGAACCGCTGGATCATCTGCGCAGCTGCACCATCGGCTGCTGGATCAAGGCAGGCTCGATGAACGAGCGGCCCGGCGAAAACGGGCTTTCGCATTTTATTGAGCATATGGTGTTTAAGGGCACCCAAAACCGCACCGCGCGGCAGATTGCCGAGCAGATGGACGCGGTCGGCGGTCAGCTGAATGCCTTTACCGGCAAGGATTGCACCTGCTATTATGCCAAAGTGATTGACGAGTACCTGCCGCTTGCCGTGGACATCGTAAGCGATATTGTGCTGCGCCCGCTCTTTGCGGATGACGACCTGCGCAAAGAGCGCGGCGTTATCATTGAGGAGATCGCCATGGTGGACGATACGCCGGAGGATCTGGTGGGCGACGTGCTGGCGGAGGCGCAGTTTACCGGCTCGCTCAAACGCCCTGTGCTTGGCACGCGCGAGCTGGTAAGCGGCTATACGACCGATGACCTGCGCGGCTACTGGCAGCGGCATTATCAGCCGGAAAACATCGTGATTGCCATTGCCGGCAAGTATGACTGGGATACGCTGCTCAAGCTGATCCACCGGTATTTTAACCGGTTTCCCGATGCAAACGGTCTGCCGGTGGTAGAACCGCAGTCGTTTACCGGTGGTCGGCAGGCGCGCAGCAAGGACACCGAGCAGGTGCAGATCTGCATCGGCCACCGCGGCTATGCGCTGGGAACGGACGAGCTGTATGCGCTATCGATGTTTTCAAACGCGCTGGGTGGCGGCATGTCGTCCCGGCTGTTCCAGCGGATCCGCGAGGAACTGGGGCTGGCATATTCCGTTTACTCCTTTCCGGGCAGCTATCCGGCTATGGGCACGTTTACGGTGTATGCGGGTACCGCACCGCACAATGCCGAAACGGTGATCCGCGAAATACAGCAGCAGCTGACGCTTGCCCTGCAAAAAGGCTTTTCGGACAATGAATTTGAAAGCGCCAAGGCGCAGCTCAAAGGCGCGTTTCTGCTGGGGCTGG
>DAOPIR010000248.1:0-2609 GCA_035399245.1 Candidatus Limiplasma sp. | reverse complement strand
CGATTGACTACGGCATTGTAATCCTGATCCTGATCTTTACCCTGTTCGGGTTTTATCGTAGGTTTTTACAGTCGCTGTTAAATCTGGGCGGTTGCCTGCTTTCGTTTGGCGCCAGCTTCTGGCTGTTTCCCAAGCTTGCCGATGCGGTCAGCTCCAACAGCGAGATTGTGCGCCTGCTCTCCGGCTATACGGATTCCGGCAGTGTGCTGGGCGACTTGGATCTATCCAGCCTTTCGGTCGATTCGCTGAGCGCGACCAACATATCCGCCATCGTGGACAAAGCCAACCTGCCCGATCCTATCGGCAAGCTGCTGCAGGCCAACCTGACGGAGAAGGCCTTTTCACCGCTGGGCAGCCTGGCGACCAACGTGGGCGATTACATCAACCAAACCATCCTGTCCGTCAGCATCAACGTGCTCAGCTTCATCGTGTGCTTTATCCTGTGCTTTCTGGTGATCACGATCCTCATCAATCTGCTGAAAACGGTGTTCCGCTTTCCGCTGCTCAAGCAGCTGGACTGGCTGGTCGGCGGGGTATTCGGGTTCGTCATCGGCTGTGTGCTGTGCTTTGTCATCTTCACCGCCATGCCCATCCTGCAAAGCCTCATCCCGCTGGAGAATTTTCAGACATTGATCGACGAAAGCGCGCTGGCCGGCGTTTTTCAAAACGGCAACCTGATCATTTCCATAATGAACCGTCAACTATAGCTGCGTGCATATATGCCGCAGGAAGAAATATAGGAAAATAATATTTGGGGGGAAATTCACCTTGGAAAACAAAGCAAAAAACCTGGTTGGATCCAACAAGCTGCACACAAAAGTATTGTGCGCTATACTCGCCGTACTTATGGTTTTTAGTTTCAGCACGGCTCTTGCCACCGAAACCGAGCAGGATGCCGAAGCCACCGATACCTTTGTCGTTGCCGCGGATGACGTGGTAGCCACCGTAAACGGAGAAGATATCACCGGCGATCTGGTGCTGGAGCAGTATCAAAACCTCGTTAACTACTACGGTGAGCCGGATTCGGATTACGTGGAGCTCTACTATGCCGTAGCGATGGACAATGCGGTTACGCTGAACCTGATCAAGCAGGAAGCAGCCGCCCGCGGCCTGGACCAGTTTACCCAGGAAGAAATCGACGAAGTCTATGCCGAATCGGACGCCGACTGGGATGCTGCGCTGGAAAGCTATATTTCCTACTATTACACCTTCACCGATGAAACCACCGATGAAGAAAAAGCCGAAGCTTACGCGGCGGCAGAGGAATATTACGGCAATCTGGGATATTCCAAGGACAGCCTGCGCGACGGATACATGGAAAACGCGCTTTACGACCGTGTAACCGGCGAGCTGTGCAAGGATGTTACCGTGTCTGACGAAGACGTGACAGCCGCCTATGCAGAAACCGTGGAAAGCGATCGCGCGCTGTATGAATTCGATATCGACGCCTATGAAACCCAGGTGCTGATGTATCAGTACGGCTATGCCGACGCCATGCCCACCTACCATCCCGAAGGCTACCGCTACATCAAGCATATCCTGCTTGCGCCCGACAGCGATCTGCTGACCGCCTATACCGATCTTGAGGACCAGTATGATTCGCAGACCGAAGACACCGCCGAGGAAGACCGCGTAACCGAAGAGGAAGTGGCAAACGCCAAGGCGGCTGTGATTGCCGATGTGCAGACGCAGATTGACGAAATCAACGCCAAGCTTGCCGAGGGCGAATCCTTTGAGGATCTGATTGCGGAATACGGTACCGATACCGGCATGACCAGCGGCGATTATCCCGATGGTTATGAAGTTGCGGAAGCCTCCTACGGCTATGTGCCGGAATTCGTGGACGCGGCCTTCTCCGTAGATTCCATCGGCGATATCAGCGAGCCGTTTGTCAGCGAGTACGGCGTGCATATCGTGAAGTATATGGGCGATGTTCCCGGCGGCCCCGTGGAAATGACGGACGACGAAGCGGCAACCTTGCGCGAGGAACTGGAAGACGACATGTGCGACGCCATCCTTAACGAATGGTACGCGGCTGCTGACATCCAGTACACCGGCCTGATCCGCACCATCGCCGAGGTACAGGCGGGCGACGCCACCGAGGAAACCGATGCGGATACCACCGAGACCGAAACTGAAACAGAGACTGAAACTGAAACAGAAACGGTTGACGCAAACTAAATCACAGGAATAACAAAGGGGCTGTCGCAGTTTCTCTACTGCGACAGCCCCTTTTGCTATATACTATTCAATCCGCGACCGGCATGGAGATAATCTGTCTTTCCGGCTGCTTTTCATTCATCAGGTTCATCAGTTCGTTGGCGGCCGTAACGGCCATATCCATAATCGGTTCGCGCACCGCCAGATACGGCAGCAGCCCGTAGCGGTGCAGCCGGTGCTCGCCAAAGCCCAGCACCTCTACGGTGTCCTGCGACAGGCCTGCCTGGTGCAGCACCGTCAGCGCACCGATCGTCAGGCGTGTGGAAGTGCAAAACACCGCGTCAAACGGAACACCGTTATCAAACGCGCCTTCCATGGCTGATATCGCCTCGGTGGTGCGTTGTGAATCCACCAGATAGGACGGGCCTGCTTCCAGTCCCGCCTCTTGA
>DAOPIR010000247.1:0-2611 GCA_035399245.1 Candidatus Limiplasma sp. | reverse complement strand
GTGGAGCGCTCCTGCTCGTTCTTGCACTTAATGTAGAACATGTGTGCGTTATGCGAGCAGCCGTCGGGGATATAGGGGAGTTCAATGACACCTTTGCATGCAAGATCTGCAAGGCCTACATTGTATTGGTTCCAGCGTGCCAACCGCCAGGCCGTAATTTTTTCATGGTTTTCAAGCTGGCACAGCAGGTATGCGGCGTTGAGCTCGCTGGGAAGGATGGAGGATCCGATATCCACCCAGGAATACTTGTCTACCTGTCCACGATAGAAGCGGCTGCGGTCCGTACCTTTTTCGCGTACGATTTCAGCGCGTTCAATCAGTGCGGGGTTTTGCATCAGCGCCGCGCCGCCTTCGCCCATGCTGAAGTTTTTGGTTTCATGAAAACTGTAGCATCCGATATCGGACATGGTACCGGCCGCTTTGCCGTGATACGAAGCGTCTACGGCCTGTGCGGCGTCTTCCACCACATATATACCCGCTTCGTCGGCAAGGGCATGGATTGCGTCCATATCACAGCATACGCCTGCATAATGCATGGGGATTACCGCTTTGGTATGCTCGGATACGGCTGCGGCAATACAATCCGGCGTGATATTCATGGTTTTGGGATCGACATCTACGAATACAAGCTCCGCTCCGCGAAGCGCAAAGGCATTGGCCGTGCTGGAAAAGGTAAAGGAAGGGAGAATCACCTCGTCGCCGGCTTTGATATCGCAAAGGATGGCGGCTAGCTCCAGCGCACTGGTGCCGGATGTGGTCAGCAGTACCTTTTTGGTGCCTGTCATCTCCTCCAAAGCCGCGTGGCAGCGCTTGGTAAACGAGCCGTCGCCGCTGATCTTATGGCTATGAATAGCGCTTAAAATATACTCGTCTTCCTGACCGAAATACGGAGGTACATTGAACGGAATCAATTAAATCCCACTCCTTCTTGTGCTGAATGCATAGTATGACAATATCACAGATCGCGCTATTTGTCATGTGAAAGCTGATCGGCAATAGCGTCGATATACAGGGAGATAATATCGATATCACTTACCTTATAAAGCATTCTGGAACCGACGACATCTTCTACTTCATTGATTACAGGGCTGCCGTGATGGTAGATGAGATCGATACCGGCAAATGAGAGCGGCGCATGATAATCCGAAAAGCGATCGATAACCTGCTGCGCCAGTGTTTGCTCCGCAGCCGTCGGCACATGCAGTGATACATGGCCGCCGCGCTTGTAATTGCTGATGATCCCATCCTGTGCCTGCCGCAGTACCGCCGCGATAATCCTGCCGAAAACGACATATATCCGCAGATCGCGGCCCGCGTCGCTTGCTGTTTCCTGCACAAGTGCAGGTTGGGGTGCTATCGCGGCAAGCGCGCTATTGAGCTGCGTATTATCATGAACCTGAACCACACGATCTCCGCCATGGCCAAAAGCCGGTTTAACCACCAAAGGATATGCATCAACAGACGGCCCATAAGCCTCATCGCTGCTTACATATGCCGTGTGCATTAACGGGAGCCCATCCAGGAATTGGTGCGTTTTCCGTTTATCGTTGCATAGCTCGCAAACGCGGGAGGAATTGAACACGGGGATACCCTTGGCTTCCATTTGCCTACTAAGCAGTGGATTGCGCTGGCGGGAAATGACAAAATCCGGCGGATTGGACACGGCAGCATCAAAATCCTCCGTAAAAATGACAGTAAATGATAAATCATGCGCTTTTGCGCATGCATGCACATGCGTTGCGAACCCCTGATTGATCTCATAGTCTCGGCGATCGTACAGCAGCCATCCGTTTTTCATGGCAATCACCCGATTTGATATTTGATTTCTTTGAATATTGCGTCCGCCATGTTAACGCCTGTGCATTCCAGCGTGGTTTTAAAGTGTGCGTTGGAGTTTACCTCGCATAACAGCGGCCCGTCCGTGCCAAACAGCACGTCAACACCCGCAAAGGTCAACCCCAGCTCCTTTACCGCCCGCAAGGCAAGCTGCGCTTCCGCCTGCGTAGGCGTATAGGATTGCATGCTTCCGCCAAGCGTCAGATTGCTGCGAAAATCATCATCCTGGCTTTGACGCAGAATGCTGGCCACGATACGGTTGCCGACAACATTAATGCGGATATCCCGTCCATAGCTGTTAGTTACCATCTCCTGCAGCAGCATCGGCGTACCGTTAAGCGCAACTACCTTTTTGCGCAGCTGATCAAGATCATCAAAACGATACACCTGTTTGCCGAAAGAGCCGAAGCATTCCTTCAAAACCAGCGGAAATCCAAGCTGCTTTGCTGCGGCGTCCAAAAATTCTGTATTGGTGTAGCCGATATTGGGAAACGTTTTTGGAAGGATAATCGTTTTTGGCATGGCGATTCCAGATTGCCGCAAGGCCAGATAGGTAAGCGACTTGTCGTCGCATTGTTCAATCCCGTATGAAGAATTGAAAACCGGCAAACCGGTCTGCTCCAGCAGCTTTGCGATTTTGATGTCTTTATCCCAATACAGTACAAAATCCGGTAATTCAGAAGTGAATTCCGGACGGTCTATGCAAACGGCAATGTCTGCGTTGGTTTGCAGGGAAAGCTGTATTCCGTGTTTCTGAGCCGAAGACAGAAGCTCT
>DAOPIR010000246.1:0-2643 GCA_035399245.1 Candidatus Limiplasma sp. | reverse complement strand
CGAAGGGCCTTTATAGCATATGCTCCTGCCGCCGATTTTTACAAACGGCAAAAGCAGTTCCAGCAAAACCGGCAGCGCCGCCACGGCACGCGCCAGCGCCGCGTCAAACCGTTCCCGGTACCGAGCATCCTGCGCGGCGTCCTCCGCACGCGCATGTACCGTGCGCATATTGGCAAGCTCCAGTGCGTCCGCCGCGGCATCCAGAAACCCGACCCGCTTCTTGAGTGAATCAAGCAGCGTGATCTTCAGATCCGGCCGCACAATAGCCAGCGGAATTCCCGGAAAACCTGCCCCGCTTCCAACGTCGATCACTTCCGCGTTTTCCTTTAGCAACCCGTCTACCGTAAGCGGCGTCAGCGAGTCCATCAGATGCCTGTCCAAAAGCGCTTCAAACGAAGCGTCTCCCGTGAGGTTCATACGCGTGTTCCACTGCGCAAGCAGTGCCTGATATGCAATCAGCTGTTCGACCATATCCTGTGTGTACGTAAGCTGCAGCGCATCCATCCGCGATCGCAGCAGCGCCTTTTGTTCGTTTATCGTCACAGATTCAGCCCCACATAATAGATCAGCCAGAATTTCACAAAGGCCAGCGCTTCGCGGCCGTGGTTCTTCAGCCAGTATTGCAGTTCCTGCTTGGTGGGGCTGGCCGCGCCCTGCGCTGCAAGCCCCTCGGCTTTGGCAATGTCCATCGCACGGGACAGATGATAATCGCTGGTGATAATCAGCGGGCTGGAAAGGCCCAGCGTTTCGATAATCGTTTTAGCGTTGCGGATGTTCTGATAGGTATCCGTACTGGTAGGATCGGTATAGACAGTCTCCGCCGGTATGCCGTCCGCAATCAGCAGATCGCGCATTATATAGGCCTCCGGTGCCGGTTCATCTGTGCCCTGCGCACCGCATACGATCACGGAACAAGGCGAAGCCAGATACATTTCCACCGCCTTATCCAGCCGCCAGCGCAGCTGCACAGACGGTTCGCCGTTTGCCTGCACCTGTGCGCCCAGCACAATAATCGCGTCGTAGCTTGATGGCTGCGGAATATGCTTTTCGCGATAGACAACATAGCCGATCAGTGCCATATAGCACAGCACGCCCAGCGCGACAAGTATCAGCAGCACCTTTCCTATCCTCCGTTTGGTTTTCTTCAAAAGGATTCCTCCGTATTTGACTGATGATCCACCTTCAGCTTGCCGATCAGCCGCACTTCCCCGTCCGAGCTGGAGATTTTTGATACAACACCGTCAGGCGTCACGGTTTGATGGATATATCCATTGCGTACCATGCTTACGGCGTCACGATCGGAAACGATGATATGGTCGATCAGTACCACTTCTATTTCCCTGAGCAGGCCGGATAGGGTTTGGGTTGCCGCCAAATCCTGCGCGGACGGCGCAATAGAGCCGCTTGGATGGTTGTGGCACAGCAGCACGCCGTGGGCGTTGTGCGTAAGCACCGCGTCCAGCACAATGCGCGGATATGCCGGCACATCACTTAACGAGCCTTTGGCAATCAGCACATCGCTGATGGTTTCCATCTGCCCGTTTAAGCAAATCGCATAAAACATTTCCCGCTTTTCGCCATGCAGCAGCCGCGTGCAGTAATCCACCGCCGCCTGCCGCGTAGACAGCTTCGCCTTGGCCGTATCGCGGGTAAGCGCCGCCTGCTTGGGTACGCTTTGAAATAACGACAGGAACGTGGCTGCATACTCGCCGATGCCTTCCACCTGCATCAGCTGCTGCGGCGAGGCGTTCAGCACCCCGTACAGGGATCCGAAGCGGTCAATCAGCCGATGTGCCAGCGGGTTTACGTTTTTTTGCGGGATAGCGTAAAACAGCAGCAGCTCCAGGACTTCATGCTGGGCAAACCCCTCCAGCCCCTGCTTTTGGTAGCGTTCGCGCATCCGCTGCCGGTGCCCGCTGTGTTCCATCGCCTGTGTCCTCCCGCCTGATCGCCTTTATCTTTCCGATTATACCATGAAACCAGACGCCAAACAAAGCCCGACGTCCGTTCGTTACACGCAAAATGTGCAAATTTGTAAAATGTGCAACATCAGCGCCGTTTCGGGTACGCTTACGGTATAATATCCCCTGTACTTTTTTACGCCAACATGCTTTATCTATGCTGACGTTTGTAGTATACTGTGAAGAGAAACAGAACATACAGAGGGGTTGAGGCGATATGCAGACGTTGTGGACACAAATTCGCGACGTGCTGTGGAATATCTTCAATCGACCGACATTAACGGATTTCCTTGATATTTTAATCGTTGCTGTTCTGCTGTACTTCCTTTTAATGCTCGCGCGTCAAACCCGTGCCAGCGCGGTATTAAAAGGTCTTGTTGTGTTGATTTTGGCAAGCTGGGTCAGCGATCTGGCCGGATTGACGGCGCTGAACTGGATTTTGCTCAACATTGTTAACAACGGCGCGGTGGTGCTGGTAATTCTCTTCCAGCCGGAGCTGCGCAAGGCGCTGGAGCAAATCGGCCGCGGCTCCATACGGGATACCACGCATTTAAGCGATCAGGAAGAAAACCAGCACGTTGTGCGGGAAATATCCAACTGCCTGCTGTCCTTAAGCCGCAGGCGCGTTGGCGCGCTGATCGTGTTTGAGCAGCGCATCGGCCTCAAGGACGTGATCGAAACC
>DAOPIR010000245.1:0-2648 GCA_035399245.1 Candidatus Limiplasma sp. | reverse complement strand
GACGAGCAGGAGCGCTCCGCGTTGATACAGAATCTTAAAGAGCGCGACATTATGGCCGTGTTCCACTATGTGCCGCTGCACTCGTCACGGGCCGGTCAAAAATTCGGGCATTTTCACGGTGAGGACCGCTATACAACCGTGGAAAGCGAACGCTTACTACGCCTGCCGATGTATTACGGGCTCTCCCAGGCGGACTGTGACCGGGTGATTGAAGCCGTGCATGACTTCTATCACGCTTAGGATAATTCTGATTTTAGATATTCACATATCGTCTGATCACCCGGCCGTTTTGCCGGGTTTTTTTGCAGCATTCGCCGGATAAGCGCTTGTTGTTTTTTGGTAAGCTTATCGGAGAATACAATGCTTCCCTTATCCAATATACAGGCATACAAATATGAATATTTTGTCCGGTCAAACTGCGGCAGTTCTCCCGAGAACGCCTGATGCAGGAGAATGCCGAACGAAAATGTGTCCAGTTTATGGGTAAGCCGCACCTTTGCTGCGGTCATCAGTCGGTAAGTTTCCGGTGCAAGGTATACGGGGTCCACTTCAATATTGCTGTTTCCATCCGGGGGTGCAGCTTCCATAAATCCGGAATCAAAATCGATCAGGCGGATTACCATCTTTCCCACCCGATTGTCAATGATGATGTGATCCGGTTTCAAATCCGCATGGACTACGCCGCCGTTATGCAGTGCCTGCAGGCATTCGGCAAGTGACAGCAATAGGCGCAATTTTGCTTTTTTGTGCAGGGTATCGATCGTTGCAAAGGTTGGATAAGCGGGATCAATGTACTCCGATACGGCGAAGTAATGCCCGTCATAAACAAAAAAATCGTTTACGCGTACCATGCATTCACCGGGTATCCTTTGCAGCGCATCGTATAATGTCCGTTTTCGCTTTTCAAATTCCACACAACGCTGCCGTTTTTTGATTACCAGCTCCGTTGGTATTTCCGTGGTTTGCACAGGCTGCACAGGGGCAAGAAATTGCTTGATAAAATAGCGTTGCCCATCTTTTATGGCTTCACACCAGCGCGCATATCCGCTGCCGGTGGTTTCAAACGGTGTTACTACTTCATAACCGGCGATTTGCATACCGTATCCTTAAATTGTGTTGCAGATCGCGTCGATTACCTGCTGATAATCCAGCTCTGCAAGCCCTTCGCTAACCGTTTGCACATGAATAACCTGCGCCCATTCCGACGATATCCGGCTCCATTCCGGCGCATCCGGCGCAAATATCAACAGGCGCTTGGAATTCTCATCCATCATACCGCCCAACTGCTCATCTTCCCACCAAAGGGTAAGCTCTTCAAAATTCCTGGCCATGCCTTCCGGATACCAGGGGGCTACCCTGCCGTGGCCGATGGGGTGCGTAGGCGCATCCGACCACATCACGATGATATGTCGCTTTTTTATACCTTCCTGGGTCCATTCGCTGCGGATGGCATAGCCCAGCGCTTCCAGGCCGTCCTCGGGTATATCGCCGCCGCCTGTTGCGCTGATGCTGCGGATGCTTTCATGAAGAATACTCTCTTCATCAGGCAGTGTAAAAAACTTGCTGGACATCATAGCGGTTTCGCCATCTGCAATATAATCGCGAAACGTGATCACGCGCACTCGCATCTGGCTGATCACCTTATTTTTCCGCATCATGGTCTTGGTGACATCCTGATAAAAATGCAGCGCGTTTTCCTTAACAATATCTATTACATGGCGCATACTGCCCGTAGCGTCAATGCAAAGAACCATATCCACATGATAGGTAAGTTGATACTTTTCCATACAACCATCCTCTGCTTGCGTTTCATGATTGCGTATGCCTTTGTATTCTTCACGGATGCCGCAATCTCCTTGTCGCAATCGCAAAACACCAGTCAGCCCAAGAAGGAAGCCACCTTTTATTTGTCGAAATGAGAATGGATTGAATGTGCGAAGGGAATGATAAGGGCATGAAGACCTTCCGGATCATGGGTGCTGTTTTTTGCGTTTTAGGCTTCTTCTTTGCGCTGATAGGCATCCTGAGCTTTGTGTTTCCGCTGATCAATAACGAGCATGTAAAAATGATCCTCAATTCCTTTCAAGAGGCAAGTACGGATACATTGACCAATACATTGAATTCCATTGTCCTTTTTTGTTTGCATTCCGCTTATTTTATCATGTTTTTCGGTATTTCTCTTATGGTAGCGGGCGGCCTGGTCACCTCTTCGGCCCATAAAAAGCAGGTGGGCGCCGCTGATGAACAGGATAACGGGCAAAAAGATACCGCCTATGTTCCCGACACCCCGGGCGTGCCAAGCCCTGCTTATTATCCCGGCGGCATAGAGCCCGAATTGCCAAAGCAGGATGCCGATAACGGCATGCGCATTACCCTGCTTGCCGAAGAGGATCCCATGGCTTTTGCGTTTGCATCGCCCAATGATCCCGAACATTTCCCAAATGCCGATGTTTCGTCGTTTTCGTCAGACGATGAAGATTCCAAAAAGCTGATGCATTATGATGAGCAATTCCGCTCTTTTCAAAAGCCGGAGGACGAGCAGTCCGCTCCCGAGCCGCAAACTTCGCCTGATTACGCTGAATATGTCAGCAATACCCCACCGACCGCTAACGAGCAGCCCGCCGATCAGCCGGCGGAGGAACCGCGCG
>DAOPIR010000244.1:0-2684 GCA_035399245.1 Candidatus Limiplasma sp. | reverse complement strand
TGCGGATAAGCTGCGTAACCTGAACGCAAATTGCGCGGTATGCGAAAACATCAACGCTCATATGGAGCGCTATATATATACGGTATTATATCTTTGGAAATCCGATCCGAAATTCAAGCAGCAGCTGCTGGAATCCAAAGGACTGTGCATTCCGCATGCCGCTGATTTGATTGAGGCGGCAGACAAACAGTTAAGCGCTAAGGAACGCGCGGAGTTTACCCAGGCGTGCCTTGGGATGCTGTGCGATCATCTGGCCGAGGATGAAAAAGATTTGAACTGGTTCACGCTGAAATTCGATTATCGCAATCAGGACAAGCCCTGGGGCAACAGCAAAAACGCAACCGAGCGTACGGTCAATCGGCTGCGCGGGTATTGCGTCGGGGACGTCCCTTTTGTTAAGCCTAAGAAATAGCTATTCCTCTACATACTGTTCCATAATCACACCGGCTTCTTCAAACAATTCCAACGTAAACGGATCGGGATAGCTGTGCTCGTAAATCACATGCTTGATGCCTACGTTTACAATCATTTTTGCGCACACGGAGCAGGGCTGGTGCGTGCAGTACAGCTTTGCTCCATCCACCGAGATACCGAGCTTTGCCGCCTGGATAATCGCGTTTTGCTCGGCATGGATAGCATAGCAGGTTTCCGCATGGGTGCCCGATTCAATCCCCAGCTTATCGCGCAGACATTCGCCGCGGTCGCGGCAGGTCTTGATGCCCGCCGGCGCACCGTTGTAACCGGTCGTCAATATTCGTTTGTCCCGCACGATAATTGCGCCGATTGATCGCCCCTGCCTGTAGCAGCTGGACCAACCGGCGATCAGCCGCGCCAAATCCATAAACCGATGATCCCATTTATCCATACTATTCACCTCATTTGTATTGCATTATAGCATGATGCAATCGGAATTGGAAACGGTTCGTTTTCATTCATTTGCGAAACGATAAAAGCATGGTATAATTTGAAGCATAATCAAGAGTTTAAAGGAGTAGCCGCATGGACCGCAAGGATGAGATCATCAAGCTGCAGATGGATGTAATTCAACAGATGACGGAATCAAATTTGAAACGTATCTCTGATGATTTATGGGGATTGCCGACTTTGCAGGCCGGCGGCAAACCAGCGGTAAAGGATATGGCCGTTCCCTCCGGCGTTCCGGTAACTACGGAAGCTCCCCAGCCTGCCGCCGAAAAAAAGGAAGAAGTAACAGAAACCTTAGAGGACCTGAAAAAGGAACTGGAAAGCTATATCGGGCTGGATATTGTAAAGCACGAAGTGGAAAGCTTGGTCAATCTGGTAACCGTGCAAAAGCTTCGTGTGGAAAACGATCTGCCGGTCAACGACCTTTCATTGCATATGGTATTTTCCGGCAATCCCGGCACCGGCAAAACGATGATTGCCCGATTGATGTCCCGCATCTACAAAGTGCTCGGCATCCTATCAAAAGGGCATCTGGTCGAAACCGACCGCAGCGGCCTGGTGGCTGGCTTTGTTGGCCAAACCGCCATTAAAACCTCCGAAGTCATCAAAAAAGCGCTTGGCGGTGTTTTATTTATCGACGAGGCCTATGCCCTGACAGTCAGTTCAGAAAACGATTACGGCCAGGAAGCCGTAAACACCCTGCTGAAAGCGATGGAGGATCATCGCGACGATCTGATCATCATTGTGGCGGGCTATCCCAAGCTGATGGAAGGGTTTGTCGATTCCAACCCGGGGCTGGAAAGCCGCTTTAACCGGTTTTTATTCTTCCCCGATTACAGTGCCCAGGAAATGCTGGATATCTTTGATATGCGCTGCAAAAAAAGCGGTTATACGGTGGACGAAGATACCCGTACGCTGCTCAAAGGCTATTTGGAAAAATTCAGCCTTGACAACAAGGACTTCGGCAACGCGCGCGGTGTGCGTAACCTGTTTGAGCGCGCGGTAAGCGCGCAGGCCAACCGTTTGGCAAAGGAGAAGGACATCACCAAAGAAACCCTGATGCTTCTCAATGCCGACGATATCCGTATCGCGGCCGGCGAAGAGAAACAAGAGGAAATAAATCCGCAATAAAATTGACAATCAGTGCGATTGTTGTATGATTACGGTAGTCATTGGATCGGAGGAATGCTTTTGACACAAGGAATACCGGCTGTCATTTCATTGGAAAGTATGGACTCGTGCTTATCGCTGTTTGGTACGAATGATCAGAATATACCCCTTTTTGAAAGCGAACTGGACGTATCGCTGTCTGTTCGCGGTTCTGACCTTAGAATTTCCGGAGCCGATGAAAATGTCAGTATGGCCTCTCAGGTAGTTGAGAAGCTAAGTGATTTATTGCGTCGAAATGCACAGGTTGACCGCACCACGCTGCGCTATGCGCTGGCCCTGGCGAAAAAAGGCGAGCTGGACCGGATTGACGATATCGCATTTGAAGTGGTTGCCATTACCCACCGCGGCCGCCCCATCCGCTGTAAAACGCTGGGACAATATGATTATGTAAAATCCATCCGCGATCATGAGCTGACGTTTGCGGTAGGCCCGGCCGGCACCGGCAAAACCTATCTGGCAATGGCGCTGGCTATTGTGGCGCTGCGCAATAAGCAGGTTGAACGGATTGTGCTTACGCGCCCTGCCGTGGAAGCCGGAGAAAAGCTTGGTTTTCTGCCCGGTGACCTCAGCCAGAAGGTCGATCCTTATCT
>DAOPIR010000243.1:0-2706 GCA_035399245.1 Candidatus Limiplasma sp. | reverse complement strand
CGTGTTTTCAGCACCTTCCGGTTTTCGCTTACCTTGCGCATTGCGGTGCACTCAAGTCTTCAGCTTCTGCGTACCGCAGTGATGATTTTACTGATCTTCACGATTGCCTTTATTATTGCCCAGTTTCCCATGATCAACCGCACATTTGACATGCTGGATGCCTTAACGCCGGCAAACGGCGATTGTTTTACCTCGGAACAGATCAATAATAGCGCTATCTTGCAAGCATACTATATCCAGGCTCCTTATACCGATGATATTCAGGGGTTTCTGGATAAGGTTAAGCTGACCGGTTCCGAGCTGGTTCATTCCAAGGTTACCGCGCTATATGTCTACCGCAACACCCTTAATGGCGGTTTGATAATCGTGTTTGGAATGGAGGACTGGGTTCATGTCTATCTGGTATGCCTGATCGGGTTGGCGGCTATGGACTTGTACCGCATTCTCTATTTCCTGCACCATCGCCGCCGCCTGAACAAACATGTGCTCAAGCCAATTGCGGATATGACCGAAGCCGCTGAAAACCTGAGCGCCAATAATCTGTCCGATCGTATCAGCCTTGCCGGCACCAAGAACGAGTTCAAGGATCTTGCCGCGGTTATCAATGGGATGCTTGACCGGATCGAACGCAGCTATAACAGTCAAAAACAGTTCGTCAGCGACGCTTCCCACGAGCTGCGCACACCCATTGCCGTTATCCAGGGGTATGCCAACATGCTGGAGCGCTGGGGCAAGACCGATACCTCCGTGCTGGACGAGGGAATCGCGGCGATTTCCCAGGAAACAGCCTCTATGAAGGAGCTTGTGGAACGCCTGCTGTTTTTAGCCCGGCACGATAAGAAAACCCTGCTGCTGGAAATGGAAGTATTTGATCCAACCGAGATCATGTTTACCGTGTTCCGCGACGCGCAGCTATTATCCGCCGCCCATAAGTTTGAACTGAAAGCCGATCAGCACTGCCTGATAAACGGCGATAAGGGCATGCTTAAACAGTTGCTGCGCATCCTTGTGGATAATGCCATGAAATACACGCCGTCCGGCGGAAAGATTACGATAGCTTTGAAAGCAGATGCGGTAGATTGCGTGATCTCCGTACAGGATAACGGGCAAGGTATATCCAAGGAGGAGCTTACCCGTATTTTTGATCGCTTCTACCGCAGCGACAAAGCACGCAAGGTGCAAAGCGGCGGGCATGGCTTGGGGTTATCGATCGCGCGTATCATCGTAGCTGCCCACAGCGGCGTCATCACCGTACGCAGCAAGGAAGACGCCGGCACCACCTTCTTTGTGCGGTTGCCGCTGGCTGCGCAAAACACGTAATCCACTGCTTTTAAGCAGCGATTCATGGTTTTAAGCCATCTCCCCTATCGAAAATTTACAATTTGTGCTATTGTTATCCTATCCCGCTTATGAAAGGAGAAATACTATGCGGAAAACTCCCAAACCGGGGCTGGTGATTTTGCTGCTCGTGCTTGTGATCATAATCGCCATCGCAGCTACCGGTTTCTACAGAGTTGGTCAGGGGGAAGAAGCGCTCGTACTTACCTTTGGCCGTGTAACCGATCAAAATGGTCCCGGACTTTTCTGGCATATACCGTTTATTCAGTCTATTATCAGCGAAAGCGTAACCACCATCCATACGGTGGAATACGGTTTTCGCACCACAAGAACCGGTTCAGCCGGTACTGCCGCGCAATATTCGGATGAAAACGATGAAAGCGTCATGCTCACCAACGACAACTCGATTGTTTCCATTGAAGCCATTTACCAATATACCATCAGCGATGTCAAGGAATATTCATTCGATATTGATGATCCGGAAGGCACGCTGCAGCTGGCCTTTGAGGCGGTTATCCGCCGCAATATCCAAAACCGGCCGCTGGATGACGCACTGCTCAACAAAGAAGAGATCGAGCAACAGGTACTGCCTGATTTTCAAGCCTTGATCGACACCTACGAGATGGGTGTAAAAATCAACGATGTCCGTATCCAAAACATCTCTGTTCCTTCCGAAGTCTCTGCGGCATATGAAGATGTCAACAACGCCAAGAACGAGAAAACCAAGCGGCTGGATGAAGCAGAGCGCTATGCCAACGAAATACTGCCAAAGGCACGGTCTACCGCATATGAAACCGTGAAGCAAGCCGAAGCCTACAAAGCCGAGCTTGTTGCCCAGGCTAATGCCGATACCGCGGTATTCAACGCCGTTCTGGCGGAGTATCAGGCCGCACCCGAGATCACGCGGACGCGTTTGCTGATCGAAACGCTGGAAAATGTCCTGTCCAACAGCGGACGGATCGTGATCGTCAACAACGACAGTAATGTTGTGAAAATTCTGGATCTGGACGAAGAAACCGTTGATCCCGAAACCAGCGCAGCTGTATTAGAAGGAGGTGAAAGCTGATGGATAACACACGTCCTATCAACTATGCAAGCGCGGAGTTCCAGGCGTTTATGAAACGGAATCGAAAGCGCATCATCCTGATTGCACTTCTGATCGTCGCGTTGATCATTCTCATCAGTGAAAGCACCTTTATCGTTGGCGAAGCCGAGCAAAGCGTGGTCACGCGCTTTGGCGTTATCAAGCGCATTATTATCAACAGCGATAATGATTTCCATGAACGGTATTCCGACCTTCTGAAGGATGAAATCTCATTTGACGAAGATGTCAAAGTAGTCTTTGCTACAGGACTGCAGTTTAAGCTC
>DAOPIR010000242.1:0-2720 GCA_035399245.1 Candidatus Limiplasma sp. | reverse complement strand
CCTTTTTGGCAGGCTGGCAGGGTGTTTGCAAAACAAGGTTTTTTGACACCCTGAGCGCGCATGCGAAAGCCTGCGCGCGGCCTTGTTTCGTTTCACCGCCTATTCCTGCTCGCGGATATAGAGCTGCCGATATTGCGACGGCGGGCATTTTTTCAGCTGGGCAAACTGCCGGCTGAAGGTGGACACGCTGGAAAACCCCGCATAGCGTGCGATTTCGGTGATGGACAGGGCGGGCGACGCGCTCATCAGGCGCTCCGCCTCCTGCATGCGGCGGAAGGTGAGATAGCCGCAGAATGTGTGCTGGGTGTATTGCTTAAACAGGCGGATAAAATGATACTTTGACAATCCGAACCGCTGGGCGACGGCGTCCATGCGCAGATCCTCCCTGTAATGGGCTTCCATATACAAAAGCACCTGGTTGAACATCTCGGCGTACTGGCGCTTTTTGTCATAGCGCGCCGTGGCGGCTTGCGCATTCTGCGCGAGATCGTGGTGGGCTACGCGTTCCAGCAGCACGATCAGCGAGGCGTAGACGTTCAGCTCGCGCAGATCGTTTTTAGAAAAATACTGTTCCCGCATCTGCTCCAGCGCCGCGTTGGCGGAGGCATAGAGGATGGGGTCGTCCTCTTTGCGGATCATGATGGGGTGGTCCAGCATGGAATTCACACGAACCATACTGCGGATTTTGCGCAAAGGATCCAGGCTCAGCAGGTGTACAAAGCCGTTGCAGTCGTGCGGCTCCAGCGTGTGCAGGATGCCGCCGGGGATAAGGAGGATGTTGTCGGGGTGCACCTCACAGGGCACGCCGTTGATGGTGAGCCGGTAAAACCCGCGTTCGCCGGAAATGATCTCCAGCGCGCGGTGGCAGTGCAGCGGATAGCACGTATCCAAGTAGGTATACCAAATTCGGACGGTTGTGCCCGGCAGATAGTCCACAGTTTCGTGGGTGCCATCCAGCTGCTGCCTTCTGGCCATGCCGGCGACCGGCTGGGGAAACGGGCCGTAGGGCGAAGAATAGGTTGTCATGAGCGTCACCTCTTTATGGGTACTATAGCATGTGGAAAACGGATATGCAAACGCCGAAACCGCACATAAAAATAGCAAAATATGAAAAAGTATAGCACGATCTGGAGGGACAGGGAACCGCGTAAACCCTATAATGAAACCGTAGGGAAAAACACAGGGGCAACATAGCAAACGCAGCGCGGCAAAGAAGCGCGCCGCTGCGGGCTTTTCTGTTTTCCCATCATTTTTCCCAAACGCGGTAATCGACAAATCCCATAACAGTGGAGGCAAGCGATGCACAGCAACCCGATCCTGTGGATGGACTATCCGGACCCCGATGTGATCCGTGTGGACGATACCTATTATATGATCAGCACCACGATGCATTTTATGCCGGGCGGCGTCATCCTGCGCTCGTATGATCTGGTGCATTGGGAGATTGCCTCCTATGTGTTTCAATCGCTGGACGACACGCCGGCCCAGCGGTTGGAAGACGGCGAAAACATCTACGGCAGGGGCATGTGGGCCGCGTCGCTGCGGTATCATAAGGGTGTATATTACGTCTGCTTCGTGGCCAAGGATACGCGCAAAACCTACCTGTACCGCGCCCAAAGCATAAACGGGCCGTGGCACAAGCAGTATATCGAAGGCTATTATCACGATTGCTCACTGCTATTTGACGATGATGGCCGCGCGTACATCGTTTACGGCAACACGGATATTTACCTGACGGAGCTAAACGACGCGCTCACGGCGCCAAAGCTGGGCGGGCTGCACCGGCTGATTATCTCCGACCGTGGCAGCAACGTGCGCCTTGGGTACGAAGGCGCGCATACCTATAAGATCAACGGGCGCTATTATGTGTTTCTCATCCATTGGCTGCACGATGGCAGCGGGCTGCGGACGCAGGCCTGCTTCCACTCGGTCAGCCTGCGCGGCACGTTTACCGGCCGGGATGTGCTCAGCGACGATATGGGCTTTGCGGATAGCGGCGTAGCGCAGGGCGGGCTGGTGGATACGCCGGCGGGCGACTGGTACGCGATGCTGTTTCAGGATCACGGCGCGGCGGGCCGCATGCCTGTGCTGGTGCCGGTGCGCTGGGAGGGCATCATGCCCCTGTTTGACCTGAAAGCACAGCTTCCGGCGGACGCCTGTCCGGTGTCGACAAGGCCGGATTATACGTATGAGCCGCTGTTTGCCAGCGACGATCTTCGCCGGCCGGCCGGCAAGCCGGTGCGGCCGCTGCACCCCGCCTGGCAGTGGAACCATACGCCGGACGATGCCCTGTGGCGGCTGGACGATACGGGGCTGTGCATCACCGCCCGTACGCTGTGTGCCAATGTGACGCAGGCGCGAAACACGCTGACGCAGCGGATGGCCGCGCCGCGGTGCCGGGCCGCCGTGACTGTGGATGGACGGGACATGAAGGACGGCGATGTGGCCGGCCTGTGTGCGTTTGGCGGGAATTACGGGCTGATCGCGCTGACGAAGGAAAAAGGCCGCTACACCCTCACGGTGATCACGCGCACGCTGGATACGCCGCCGGATCGCATGGTTGCCGACGACACCCTGCCGGGCAGCGTTGCGCTGAGCGTGCCCGTAGACGGGCCGGAGATCCGGCTGCAGCTGCGCGCGGCGTTTTACGGGCCGCACGGCGCGGCGCACGGCGCGGCGCACGGCGCGCCGGAAACGGTATCGTTTTACTTTCTAACGCC
>DAOPIR010000241.1:0-2810 GCA_035399245.1 Candidatus Limiplasma sp. | reverse complement strand
GCAGCTATGACGCGATCAAGCACACGCTCGTCAACGCCCTGGCGATTGTTTCCGGCATTATCTGCGACGGCGCCAAGCCCTCCTGCGCGGCCAAAATTTCGGAAGCGGTGGACGCGGGGATTATGGGCTACGAAATGTATTGCCACGGGCAGGAATTTCTGGACGGTGACGGCATTGTGAAAAAAGGCGTCGAAAGAACCATCACCAACGTCGGAAGTCTGGCAAGAAAGGGTATGAAACAGACCGATCAGGAAATCCTGCATATTATGATAGACGAATGACCGGCAAAGCCGGATATAGCTTACCTCCTTTCGGGTATGCGTGCCATAGAACGATACATTCCGAACGGCGATCGGCTGATCGCTGCGATTTCCTGTGCATTGCGGTACAGCAAAAGCGTAGGGCTTGATTCAGGAACCGTCGCGTGTGCTATAATACGGTTATGAAGCCGTATGCCACAGCAACAGGGCATACGGTGGAATAATTCATCAAATCCAGCCAAAACGGAGGCGGCGCGTGAAACATATTAGTCTGCTGATCAAACCGGCATCCAGCAACTGCAACATGCGCTGCAGCTATTGTTTTTATTTCGGCGACGTTGAAAAACGCGCGGTGCAATCCTATGGCATGATGAGCCGCGATACCATCGAAACGATCGTCAGAACGTTTCTGGACCGCGCGGAAGAGAGCTGCTTTTTCGGGTTTCAGGGCGGCGAACCGATGCTGGCCGGACTGGCGTTTTTCCAATATGTCGTCGAGCTCCAGCAAAAATATAACCATAAAGGCATTACAATCACAAACGCACTGCAAACCAACGGGACGCTGCTGGACGATACGTGGGCGGCGTTTCTGGCCGAAAACAAATTTCTGGTCGGCGTATCGCTGGACGGGTATGCGGGGATGCAGAACCTCTACCGCAGGGATGCCAAAGGCAATCCCACATATGACCGTGTGATGCGCGGGATCAGCGCGCTGAAGCGCAGCGGCGCCGCGTTTAACATTTTATCCGTCGTTACCACGCAGACAGCGAAGCATATCCGCGAAATCTATCGGTTTTTCATGGCGGAGGAGCTGGTGTACCAGCAGTACATCCCCTGCATTGAGCCGTATGGCGAACATCCGGATAAGCGGCGCTATTCGCTGTCGCCGCAGGAGTATGCGCGCTTCCTGCGGGAATTGTTTGATCTCTGGTATCGGGACAGGATCGCCGGAAGATTTGTGTATAACCGGTATTTTGAAAATCTCGCGGGCATCTTATCAGGATATGCGCCGGAAAGCTGCGATATGAACGGCATTTGCTCGCTGCAATATATCTTTGAGGCGGACGGTGGGGTGTACCCCTGCGATTTCTTTATGTTTGACGAGTGCCGCCTTGGCAATATCAATACGGATTCCCTTGAGGCGATTGATTCTAGGCGCGAGCAGATTCGTTTTATCAAAAGAAGCGCGGCCCTGGCCAAACGGTGCGGAAGCTGCCGGTGGCTGTCGGTGTGCCGCGGCGGATGCTACCGCTATCGTTACGGGGAACAGGGCCTGTACTATTACTGCGAAACGATGCAGGCCGTGCTGCCCTATATTGTGCCCAAGCTGATGACCCTGATACCGCCCAACGAAACGCCTGATTCTTAGGCTGGTTCACATAACGGATTGCATCACATGCTGCGGGATTTTTCCGGCGGCCTTTTTGTGCTTCAGAAATTCTGCCAATTGGAGAGCGTCCGGCAAATCGCCATAGATACGGCGATAACAAACAAAATGAGAAAATTGTAAAAAACAGTTGAAAATAGATATAATAATTGGTCACAAATTGTCCATAATAGAACAAAGAGTTACGATTGCAGGACCTGTAAAGGAGAAGAAGAGCATTTGAGCAATATGGCAAAGAGCCTTCCGAGGGCGGGAAAGGTCAGCTGGCGACGGGATTTTAAGGTTAACTGGAGCATCTATCTTATCTTTCTGCCGGTGCTTGTATACTTTCTCATTTTCAACTATCTGCCGATGTTCGGCATCACCATGGCCTTTCAGGATTTTAAGGCCACCAAGGGCTTTTTCGGCAGCGAATTTGTGGGATTTGCCAACTTTATCGAGTTTTTCAGCGGCCCGAACTTCGGCCGTGTGTTGCGCAATACCCTCGTCATCAGCCTGCTGGGGCTGGGCATCGGGTTTCCGCTAGCCATTGTATTTGCACTCATGCTGAACGAAGTCCGCTTTATACGCGTAAAAAAGGTATTTCAAACGATCAGCTATCTGCCGTATTTCGTGTCCGCGGTGGTCATCTGCGGGCTGATTATCGACTTTGTGTCCTCCAACGGTATCGTGACCAACATTCTGGTAGCGCTGGGGATGAAACGGCAGAATTTGCTGACCAATCCCTCCTATTTCTGGTGGATTAACCTTGCGTCGGATATCTGGCAGGGCACGGGCTACGGCGCGATTATCTTTATTGCCGCCATTGCCGGCGTTAGCCAGGAGCTGTTTGAAGCCGCCACCATCGACGGCGCCAACCGCTTTCAGCGCGTGTGGCACATCACGCTGCCGTCCATCATGCCGACCATCATCACCATCCTCATCCTGCGCTGCGGCATGCTGCTGAGCGTCGGGTTCGACAAAATACTGCTGCTTTACAATCCGAGCATCTACGAGACCGCCGACGTGATATCCACGCATGTGATCCGCATGGGCATCAACCGGATGCAGTATGGCTATTCCGCCGCCGTGGGCCTGTTTAATTCCGTTGTCGGCACAATACTGCTGTTCGGCTCCAATTACTTAAGCCGCAAATTGTCCCAAACCAGTATTTTTTAGGAGGT
>DAOPIR010000240.1:0-2867 GCA_035399245.1 Candidatus Limiplasma sp. | reverse complement strand
CGCTGCCCGCCGGAGAGCTTGCCGTAGCGGCGCTTGGCGATCGGCTCGATACCGACAGCCGTGATGGCATAGGCAACGGCCTCTTTGAGCGCCTTGCCGGTCAGCCCGTACAGCGATCCGCGTACGTACAGGTTTTCCTCCACCGTCAGCAGGCTGTCCAGCAGCCCGTCCTGAAACACCACACCGATGGACTGGCGGATCAGGTCGTCCTGCTTGCCCAGCGTGTAGCCGTTCACGCGCACGGTGCCCGCGTTTGGCTGTAAGAACGTGCAGATGATATCGATAGTGGTGCTTTTGCCAGCACCGTTTGGACCCAGAAAAGCAAACAGCTTTCCCTTTTCCACGAAAAAGCTGATACCTTTTACGGCCTGTACGTCGCCGTATGCCTTGCTTAAGTTTTCAATCTGGATGATTTTATCCAAAGAGAACCTCCTAGAAGTCGATTTTTCTGTGGATCAGCGGCGTTTTGCCATCGTTGATATCGGCGAGGGTGTGACCCTTGCCATAGAGCTTGTATTTGTAGGTGCACAGGCCTTCCAGCCCCATGGGACCGCGGGCGTGCAGCTTGCCGGTGGCGATGCCCACCTCCGCACCCAGCCCGAACATAAAGCCGTCGGCAAGCTGGGTGGAGCAGTTGGCAAACACATCGGCGCTGTCTACCAGCGTCATAAAGCGCTCAATGGTCTCGGGATCCCTGGAAATGATGCTGTCGGTATGGCCGGAGCCGTAGTGGTTGATATGCTCGATCGCCTCGTCCAGGCTGTCCACCACCTTAATGGACAAGATGGCGTCCAGGTATTCGGTAGACCAGTCCGCCTCGGCAGCGCGCTTGCACTCTATCAAGTTGCAGGTCGTTTCATCCCCGCGGATTTCGATGTTCTTGGTTTTCAGGGCAACGGCCGCTATGGGCAGAAAATCCTTTGCGTGATCCCGGTGCACCAGCAGGGTTTCGGCGGTATTGCATACGGACAGGCGATACGCCTTGGCGTCCATCACCACCTTGAGCGCAACATCCAGATCGGCATTCTTGTCGACATACACGTGGCATACGCCGTCGGCATGGCCCAGCACGGGGATGTTGGAGTTATTCATTATATAGCGTACAAACTCTTTGGAACCGCGCGGAATGATCAGGTCCAGACAGTCGTCCTGCTTGAGCATTTCGCTGACATCCTCGCGGGTCTGCAGCAGATGGCACCAGCCGTCGGGGATACCCGCCTTGGCGGTGCCCTCCAAAATGGCGGCATGCAGTGCCTGATTGGTGTGCAGCGCTTCGCGCCCGCCCTTTAATAGCAGTGCGTTGCCGGATTTAAGGCACAGCGAGGAGATCTGCACCAGCGCGTCGGGGCGGCTTTCAAAGATGACGCCGATAACGCCGATGGGGCAGGTGGTGCGGTACAGCTTGAGGCCTTCGGCCAGTTCGTTGGCATATTGTACACGGCCCAGCGGATCAGGCAGCGCCGTAAGCGCCGTCAGCCCGTCGATCACGCGCTGTGCCTTGCTTTGGGAAAAGCGCAGGCGGCTTAGCAGCGGCGCGGCAAGCTTTTCCTCCGCGGCGGCCTGCATATCCTGCTCATTGGCGGCAAAGATCTCCGGCAGATGCGCCTGGATGGCATCGGCAATGGCCAGCAGCGCGGCGTTGCGCTGCTCCAGCGTGGAAGACGATAGGATAAGACCCGCACGACGGGCACTTTGGGACATGGTACGGATCGATTCAACAGACATAACACAACCTCCTTCAAGGCTTCAGTTCATTATAAGGTACGGGTTGTATCTTTGCAACCGTTTGAAATTATGGTATAATGAACTGCATGTTAAAGTTTGGTGAAACATGCAATCGTCCATAAGGGGAGGAAGCTTCGTGCCGCGTCAAAATGGCATTAAGCCCGTGGCCCAGAACAAGAAGGCGTTCCACGAATATTTTGTGGAAGACCGTTACGAGTGTGGGCTGAGTTTGCGCGGTACCGAGGTGAAAAGCGTCCGCGACGGGCGAATCAACTTAAAAGAGAGTTTTTGCCTGGTGCGCGCCGGCGAGCTGTTTGTTGAGGGCATGCACATCAGCCCGTACAAGCAGGGCAATATCTTCAATGCCGATCCGCTTCGCCCCAAAAAGCTACTGATGCACCGCAGCGAAATCCGGAAACTTGAGGGCTTGGTGAGCCGCAAGGGCTATGCACTGATTCCCCTGAAGGTGTATCTAAAGGACGGACTGGTAAAACTGGAGCTTGGCCTGTGCAAGGGCAAGCAGCTGCACGACAAGCGCGACAGCGAGCAAAAGCGCGACGCCCAGCGCGAGATGGAAAGAGCCTTCAAGAGCAGGTAACGCCGCACAAAGCCCGCACACGCCGGCAATCCGATTTCCGCCATCTTAGGCTTCCCCAATCCCCGACGCAGCGCCGCTGCGGCTTCGGGTTTTGCAAACGCAACCTAATAAAAATCACTTCGCTATCCTGCACGGTTTTTATTCATCGTTTCCATACGAGTAAGATCAAACCTTACCTTATAACCACCTAAATCATGGGGATGTTTCGGTTTCGACGGGGGTTTTTGAAGGTTGGGTAAGCGAGCTGCGGCCCTGAACCGCATAAAAACGGGAACTTAAAACGAACTGACAACAATCAGTTAGCTTTCGCGGCTTAATGCTGCGCGTCGACCCGGGTTACCTGTGGGCCCGGTCATCGGCGTCATTAACGCAGGGAACGAGCACCGCCTAAGCTTTGCCGCGGCGCCCGTAATAATGAAGCTACCAAAGGCTTAAGCCCGTCCGGCGGCGTTTGCCCGAGGAAAATCTAAATGCCAGACTGCGCTCGGAGAAAACCTGATCGGCATGCTTTCGGACAGGGGTTCGACTCCCCTCATCTCCACCA
>DAOPIR010000239.1:0-2949 GCA_035399245.1 Candidatus Limiplasma sp. | reverse complement strand
TGTGTAAACGCGGGCGGCGACGTGTATCATCCGCATACGGGCAAGGTGCTGGCCTGCGGGCATTTAAGCGACAGCAAGCCCGTGACCTGTGAGGGCCTTTTGTTCGGCACCACACCCGCCGCGGAACGCCTGAAGATTCCGCAATCAGGCAATACCACGCTGGTTACCGTGGCGACTGATGCTATATTGACCAAGCCGCAGGCCAACCGGATGGCAACCTGCGCGCACGACGGCTTTGCCCGTACCATCCGTCCCGTGCATACCCAGGCGGACGGGGATACGGTGTTTGCGCTGGCAACAGGCCGTGTAAACTCCGATGTGAACATGATTCAGCTTTGCGCCGCCGCCGCCGAAGTAACCGCGCGGGCAATCGCCAACGCCGCGTATTGCGGAGGCCGGCGGTGATCGGTCTGGGGATCGATATCTGTCAGGTGGAGCGGATCCAAAAAGCCCTGCAAAAAGGCGAGGGCTTCCTGAAACGCTATTATACCGAAGAGGAACGCGCCTATTTGAGCACCCGCAAGGACGGCCAGAGCGCGGCGGGGATGTTTGCCGCCAAAGAAGCGTTTTTAAAAGCGCTGGGTGTTGGGTTGTCCGGCGGTGTGGCGCTCAAGGATATCGGCGTGACGCATGATACGTACGGCTGCCCATCGTATGCCCTGTCGCAAAAGGCGGCTGACGCAATGGCAAATAAGGGCGCGCATACGCCCTTGCTGAGCATCAGCCATGATGCGGGCGTTGCCGTGGCCGTGTGCGCGCTGGAGTGAGGGAGAAGTATGCAGTATACTATTTCGCCGCTTGATATGAAGCGAATAGAAAAACAGTTTATGCACGAGACCGGTACCCCCGGCCTGAAGCTGATGGAACGCGCCGCAGAGCATGTGGCCGATGCTGCAATGCCGTTTTTATTCCATGGGGCTAAGCTGTTTGTGCTGTGTGGTACGGGCAACAACGGCGGCGACGGACTGGCGGCGGCGCGCATATTGCTGTCACGGCTGGAAACCCTGCGCTGTGACATCTATCTGCTGGCGGGTACCCAGTCTCCCGATGCCGCGGTGCAGATGGAACGGCTGCAGGATTATGCCGACCGCTTGAACATCGTAGAAATCAGCGATGAGATCTTTCCCATTCCACAGGACAGCAGCTGTGCGATCGACGCGCTGTTTGGCACGGGGCTGTCCCGCCCGCTGGAAGGTGCGGCACGCTATATGGTGGAAAACCTTAATCGCCTGCACATTCCGGTCATCGCCGTGGATATCCCCAGCGGACTGGATGGGAGCAACGGCTATCCGCCGGAGGACGGCGTGGCTGTCAAGGCGGATATCACCGTAACTTTCCACCGTGCGAAGGACGGCCTGTACCTGGGCGACGGGCTGGATTTGTGCGGCACAGTGGTCGTTTGCGATATCGGTATTCCCGCGGCATACGGCGACGCCAAAGGGCTGGCTGTGATGGAGCGGGAGGAAGCCAAGCTGCCGCCGCGCAGGCGCAATACCCACAAGGGCAGCTACGGCCATGTTCTGGCCGTTACCGGATCGCTTGGCATGGCCGGCGCGGCGGGCATCAGCGCGCTTGCGGCGCTGCGCACCGGCGCCGGCGGCGTTACCGTAGCCTGCCCCGAAATTATCGTACCCACCGTGCAGGGGCTTGCACCCTGTGCCGTTTGTCTGCCGCTGCCCGAGGATAAGCCCTGGGCTACGCTGCAGCCGGCGCTGGAAAAGGCGGATGCGCTGATCATCGGCTGCGGGCTGGGCAAGAGCGCGATGGCGGCACGCCTTACGGAGCGGCTGATCCAGTATGTATGTTATCATCAGGTATCGGCTGTGCTGGATGCCGATGCGCTCAATCTGCTTGCAATGTACCAGGAAACCTTTGAAACACAAAACCTGCGCTTTCCCGATACTGCGATCCTGACGCCGCATCTTGGCGAGGCCGCACGGCTGCTGAAGCAGCCGATTGAGCAGATACAGCACGATCAGGTGCGTGCCGCGCTGGAATTGCAGGCGCAGTACGGCGGCAATGTGATATTGAAAAGCGCGTCCAGCGTGCTGATCGCCGCCGGCCGGGGTGAGGCGGTTAACCTGTTTGGCACGCCCGCGATGGCCAAGGGCGGCAGCGGCGATACGCTGGCCGGTATCCTGGGTGCGCTGCTGGCGGGGCAAAAAGAAAACGGACTTACGGGGCTGCGCCTGCTGCAAACAGCTTGTGCCCTGCATGGCCTGGCCGGCGAAGCCGCGGCACAAAAATTCGGCGAGCACGGTGTGCTCGCCACGGATATATGCGATATGCTGGCTAGACGATAGCCACGATTATTAAATAAATACCATACGCGACCATCAGGATACCGCCGATGCGGCGCAGCAGCGGCTGATGGTCTCTCAGCCATGCAAAGGCGTTCTTAAGCCAATGGTAGAGTACGATGAACAAAAGCATCGGCACGGAGAGCCCCAGCGCGAAAACGGCCAGCGATACCATGCCCGTAGTGACCGTAGCGCTGGACGCGGCCAGCAGCAGCGCATTGGCGAGGATCGGCGTCAGGCACGGTGTCCAGGAAAGAGAAATCACAATTCCGAACAGGAGCGCCGAGAAAAAGCCCGTGGGCCGGAGCGCGGCAAAGCGGTCCGTCCATTTGGGAGCCTTTATGCCCTTCCAGTGCAGAAAGTCTGCCGTCCACAGACCGAAAAGCACCATCAGGATGCCGGTGACAAGGTTCAGTGTACCGCGGCCGGCACTTTTCAGCGTACCGCCGATCAGCCCGGCACCCGCGCCCATCAGGGTAAATAACAGGATAAAGCCAAGTGCCAGCCCGAGACAACGCATAAGAACGTTCATCCAGCCGTTCTTCTGTTTTTCATCGTCTCCGCTGCCTACCAGATAGAGGGTGTATACGGGCAGCATCGGCAGGATGCACGGTGAGATGAAGGTGATGACACCTTCCAGAAACGAGAT
>DAOPIR010000238.1:0-3055 GCA_035399245.1 Candidatus Limiplasma sp. | reverse complement strand
TAGGCGGCAGCTTTATCAAGTATGCCGCCGCAAACCGCAAAGGAGAGCTTGTCCCAGGCAGCGTCGGGCAGATGGAGGCCAACGCCGACGGAAGCGCGGAGGAAATATTCGAGGTAATCGGCAGCATTATCCGGCTTGCCCGCCGCGACCGTCCCATTACGGGCGCGTGCGTAAGCATGCCGGGGCCCTTTGATTTTGACAACGGCGTATCGCATATGAAGCACAAGTTCCCCGCGCTCTACGGCAAAAGCCTGCAGTTCCCCTTCACGCGGGAAGGCCTTGCGGTAACCTTTCTGCACGATTCCACGGCGTTCATTCTGGGCGAGTACCATAACGGCGTGCTCAAGGGGGCGCAGAGCCCCTGCTGTGTGATGCTGGGCACAGGGCTTGGCTTTGCGTGGATCCGCAGCGGCTTCGTGATGGTGGACGATAACCAGACGCCGGCCATGCCGCTGTGGCGCTGCCCCTATCTGGACGGCATCGCGGAGGATTACGTGTCCGCGCGGGCCATCCGCCGGTATTACGACAACCGGCTGTCCGTCAAGGAGATCGCCGAGCGGGCGCGGGCCGGCGAAGCCAAGGCGCTGGACGCGTTTGCGGTTACCGCGGACCACCTGTCCGCGATTTTGACGCCGCTGCTCAAGCGGCTGTACTGCGATAAGTTCGCGCTGGGCGGGCAGATTGCCAAGTCCGCCGACCTGATGCCGCTGACGCTGCCCGTTCCCTGGGAAGTGTCCGTCCGGCCCGACGAGGCGGCGCTGCTGGGCGCGGCATGGTATAGCTGTCAGGGCAGAAACGCGTGCGTACGAATCGTTCCGCGGCTGCAATTTTAGAAGAAAAGAGAGATCACGTATGAGTTTCATGTTTCATCCCTATCCCTATGTGGATCCCAATGCGGTCAACCCCGTGCAGGCACCCAAAAGCGTAAAGAGCGGACTGGCGGCAGGCCCGCAGGCCGTGGCCAAGGCGATTGCCAAACGAATGAACGACGGCGCGGCGCGCGTGGGCATCGATTGCTATGCCGGTGCGCAGATCGGCGCGCTGGCACGGCAGCTGGAGCAGTTCGTGCCCGGCGTGCGCCTGATCGACGCCCGTACGCTGGCGCTGGACGAGGCCACGCTGGACGCGAAGCTCGCGCCCTATCTGCCCACCGACCGGCAGCGCGATCCGGTGCTGCTGTACGGCCGCCGGTATATGGAGGGCTACGAGGGACTGCAGGATCCCCGGAAGGTAACCCGTGTGCAGGAGATGCTTGAAAACACGGCCGGCCGTCCGGTGGTTGTCTACGGCATGGGCGCGCTGTGCAAACAGCTGCGGGGACTGTACGACCTGCGGATCTGGGCGGATCTTTCTCCGCGCCAGACGGCGCTGAACTTCAAAAACGGGCTGGCGCTCAACTACGGTTCCACGCATTCCCGCCCCTTCGGACTGCTGATGCGCCGCAATTACTATGTGGATTTCGAAACCGCGCTGGACCTACGCTGGCAGCTGATCCGCGAGGGCGCGCTGGACCTGTATCTGTTTATGGACGATCCGGCCGCGATGAAGATGTTGCCGTATCCCGCCCTGCTGGATTTGTTTGAAGCGCTGAACCGCTCCCCGCTGCGCTGCCGGCCGGTGTATCTGGAGGGCGTATGGGGCGGCTTTTACGTGCACAAGCTGCGCCGCCTGCCCGGGGAGATGCGCAACTGCGCCTGGGTGTTTGACATGATCCCCATGGAGGTATCGCTGGCCGCGGCGTTCGACGGCACGGAGTTCGAGGTGCCGTTTTACACCTATGTGCAGGCGATGGGCAAAAAGCTGCTGGGCAAGCGTGCGTTTGACGCGTTCGGGGGGTATTTCCCCGTGCGGTTCAATTACGACGACACCTATCACGCCAACGGCAACATGTCCATCCAGTGCCATCCGGACGAGGCTTACGTGGTGAAGAACCACAGCGAGCTGGGCCGGCAGGACGAAAGCTACTATATCTGCGTTACGGCGCAGGACGCCAAGACCTATCTGGGCTTCAAGAGCGAAGCCGCCTGCGACGCGTTTTTCGAGCTGGCGGACAGGGCGCAGACCACGCATGAGATCATCGACTACCCCAAGTATATCAACGCGGTGCCCTCGGTGCCCGGCACGCAGGTGATGATTCCGGCGGGCACGGTGCACGCCTCCGGCCGCAATCAGGTCATATTGGAGATCGGCAGCCTGACGGTCGGCTCCTACACCTACAAGCTGTACGATTACCAGCGGATCGACCCGCAGACCGGCCTGCCGCGGCCCATCCACATCGCCATGGGACGGGACGTGATCCGCAAAGAGCGCGGCGCGGAATATGTGGCCGAAAACCTGGTCAACCACGGCGGCGTGGTGCGGCAGGGCAAGGACTGGTGCGAGAAGGTTGTCGGCGAGCATGCGCTTTTGTATTTCTCGCTGCGCAACCTCGTGTTCGACACCGTGATGGAGGACGACACGGCCGATGATTTCCATGTGCTGGCGCTGGTGGACGGCGAGCATGTGCGGGTGGAATCGGCAGAGGATCCGCAGCACTTCTTCGAACTGAACATGCTGGACATCGTGGTGGTGCCCGCCACCTTCGGCAAGTATCGGGTAATCAACCTGGGTGTCGGCACGGCGGTGCTCCATAAGACCATGCTCAAGCCCGAGGCGGCCGTATGACCGGCGCGGACATTCCGGACGATGTGCTGGAAGTAACGGCCAATGCCGCGCCGGGTTACCAGCGGCTGACCCATTTTGAAAGCTGGCGCGTGGCGGTATTCAACGAAAAGCCGGAGGACAACTCCGGCGGGATACAGTATCTGGAAAGGCATACGCTGACGGACGAGGTGTTTATCCTGCTCAAGGGAAGCTGCCGGCTGTGGATCGCCGGCGGGGCGCAAAAGCCCAATGAACCGCAATGCGTCAGCATGGAGCCGCTGCAATGCTACAACGTCAAAAAGGGTACCTGGCATAACCTGACGGTCAGCGACGGCGGCGCCGTGATCATCGTTGAAAACCAAAATACCGCCAGGGAAAACAGCGAATACTTCTATTTTCCGCCGAAGGGATA
>DAOPIR010000237.1:0-3067 GCA_035399245.1 Candidatus Limiplasma sp. | reverse complement strand
CTGTTTCTTGTGAAATTTGCCGAAACTTTTCGTTTTTCATAGCTTATCTGGATAATAAACTATTATAAGTACCCATCATACGCCTGTGCCGCACCTGCCGCCCACAGTCCGGCACGGAAACCGCGCGATGGTTTACAAGGCTAACACGCACGGATATTTTACCGTTTTCGTGCAGCAAAATACAGCCGGAACTGTCATCGTTCCGGCTGTTTTTGGTTGGTTATGCCGTTGCTTATTCGCCCCGTTCTTTGCCCCAGAAGAACAGCGCGACCGTGCCGGGACCCGTGTGGCTGCCGATGGTGGTGCCGATATCGTGGATCACCGGTTCGCCGTTCAGCTTGGGGAAGGTGGCCTTTATCAGTTCCGCCACTGCCTTGGCATCTTCCAGGCAATATGCGTTGGACAGGAAGCATTTGCCGGAGTAGTTCAGCCCGTCGGTGGCGTTATCCACCATGCGGTTTACAATTTCCTTGATCACCTTATGCTTGGAGCGCACCTTGGTGCGCGGGATAAGCTTGCCGCTGCGGTTGACGTTGAGCAGCGGGCAGATTTTCATCAGCGTGCCTACAAAACCGGCCGTTTTGGATACCCTGCCGCCCTTGATATAGAACGTTAGATCGGTAGAGAAAAACCAATGCTGCAGCCGCAGCTTGTTTTCTTCGGCCCAGGCACGCAGCTCGTCAATCGTCATTCCTTCGTCGCGCAGGTCCGCCAGCTTGTCCACCAGCAATCCCCCGCCCGAGGATGCCGCCAGCGAATCGACAATATACAGCTTCCGGTCCGGATACTTTTCCTTAAGCATATCCTTAGCGATCAGCGCGGAGTTGTAGGAGCCCGATATACCGGAGGACAGCGTAAGATGCAGCACATCCTTGCCTTCTTTGAGAAACTGCTCAAAATACTTCTCATATTCGTCCGCATTCACCTGGGATGTGCTGGTTTCCGCTCCGCCTTGCATGCGCTCATAAAACGTGCTGATGGGCATGGATTTTCCTAAATCATCAATCATATGCACGCCATCGATAATGTAATGATAGCAAATATATCGGATATCCCTTGCATCAAATTCCGCCTGTGTTATGTCTGCTGTAGAGCTTGAGCTCAAAATGTAATCACTCATAACATAGCCCTCCTCAACAATATCGGTATGGGTATTGCTTACTATACCAAATAATATTTGAAAATGCAATTTAGAAGCCCGTTTCAGCGGCTGCTCCGGCGCTTGTCATGCTGAAATAATCTTCGCCGCAAATGCCCGATTTCCACAACAAATCATTGACAAAACCCTATACAGCCGTTATAATACATTTTGCTGTTTACAGCCAAGACCCATTAGCTCAGTTGGCAGAGCACCTGACTTTTAATCAGGGTGTCCCGCGTTCGAGTCGCGGATGGGTCACCATCGTCGTCGCGGACTGCGCTCAGTTCGCGGCGACGTTTTTTGCTGCGCAAAAAGACGTCACAGCACACACCGCTCCGTCGGCTCCTCCTCTCGCATCAAAGCAGGCTTTGATGCGTTTTTTACGGGGACGTAAATTAGGACGAAAAACGGACGGGGACGAAAGACGAAAACTGGGACGGAGAACGAAATACGGTTCTGCCGGCTCCGCTTTGTTCACGGCGGCGTTTTGTTTTGCAAAACGCCGCCGTTCACTCGCTTTCTTCATTCGTACTTCATTATATTGTATATATTGCGTTACCGGTCTTAGTTTAGGGAACTGACGGCTACTCCTGCTCCGGCCGGAACCAGCACGGCTTGTTGCGGTCACAGCACAGTTTGCCGTCCTTTACATACAGCTCGGCAGCCTGCACTACCGTACGCGCGTCCTCCGACGTCATGATATAGTCGCTTTGGCGGCGGTGCTCCACGGTGAAGGCGGGGTGCGTAAAATAGTAGATATAGGCACGTTCGCCGGTAACCAGCACATCGGCATGGTTGGCGATCACCGCGTCGTCCGTCCTGCTACCGGGTTCCTTGAGCAGATTACCCTGCTGCCGTGTCCAGCGGGCAAAGTCCTCCGTCGTGTAGACGCCCAGGCCATCCCAGCAGTCCGTAATCATCCAGCGCTTGCCTCCCAGCGCAAATACGTTGGGTCCCTCGTGCGCACAGTCCATAATTTCCGGCCCGATCACGGACCATCGATACAGATCCCGGCTTTCCGCAGCGTATGTATAGCAGTGGTCATCCTCATCCTTGTACCACAGCTTCCACCGGTCCGGCGCAACCTGATACACACAGGCGTCGATCACGCGGCCGGACGAAAGCGGCAGCACGCTTTCAAAGTGCCAGTGCCATAGGTTATCCGCCGTGTAATGCAGGATATGCCGCGGCCAGTTCCAGTCCTGCGGGATGCCGGTAATATAGGAAACGTACATATGATATTTCCCGTTTGCATAGATTACTTCCGGCGCCCAAAATGTGTTATGCCCCGGCTCAAAATCCAGGCTGGGAAGCGTGCCGCGGTACAGCCAGCGCGCACCGTCGACGCTTGAAGCAACCCCGATAGCTGTGCCGTGTATGCTGGATACGCCGAAATTGACGCCGTTGGAACGGCGCTGCGTGTACAGCATCCACCAGCATTTTTCTTCTCGGTTCCAAATCACGGCCGGATCCGTCGGTCCGTCATAGATCGGATCGCGGAACAAGGGAGCCGGAAGCAATATTCCCTGCTTTGCAGTATCCATTGCGCATCATCCATTTCTGTTTATGCTTTTCGCCCTTGTACAGTTCTGGCTGCCTTAACCATATCCCTTTATTGGCATGTGCCTTTTCCCGGGAATGTGTCGTTTTGCCAAAATGCGGGTACAGTATACGGGAAAGGCTCTGCGAAACCAGCCAAGAACCCCCGTCCCGATTCGTTGACAAGCCTTTACACCAATGATAAGATAGCGGTGGAATCTGTTCCACCAAAGAAAGCGAGGAACACTTATGGCAACCGTTAACAAAAGTATGTCAATCATTGAAGTCCTGCAACTGGATCCCGGCACCGCGAGCATTTTGATCGGCTATGGCATGCACTGCCTGGGCTGCCCGCACGCAACGGCGGAATCGCTGGAGGATGCCTGT
>DAOPIR010000236.1:0-3119 GCA_035399245.1 Candidatus Limiplasma sp. | reverse complement strand
CGAAAAGCTGTATGTAAACCCGCCTACAAACGGCCGGACGGTCAGCCCATCCGCCTGCGCGCAGCCAATCCAGAGCACAAGCAACACTGCCAGCAGTTTTTTCATTGAAAACAAGAACTCCTTACCCTTAAGCATTTGACAAATCAACAGGGCTGCTGTTCATTCCCCTATCCCTGTCCGATTATTTAGACGGCAAAGTAATCCATCACCGACGTTTCCTCGAATCCGCAGGACTTATATAGGCCCAGCGCTCTGGCATTGACAGCGGAAACCTGCAGCCCGATCTGCTGCGCGTCTTTGAGCCTCTGAAGCGACATCAGCAAGATCGCCCGACCATAGCCTAACCCGCGGTATTCCGGCAGCACACCCAGCCCGTAAATACCGCCGATGCCGTTGATGAACTCCAAATTCACTTTTCCGACAGGCCGGCTTCCTTTTTCTGCCAGATAAATGGTCATACCCCGTTTTTCTTCCTCTTCCGGCAGCGGGCCGTTATCCTCTTGCTGCGCTTCGGCGCTGTCGCTGAAGTATATTTTATTTTGCCGGGCCACCTCACCGGCATCCGCATTGGTGGCCTTTCGGAAACGAATGCCCTGCAGCTGATCTTCCCGCACTGGCAGCACATCACCGCGAAATACCATTTCAAATTCGGACGACTTATACTTCGCGCCGATATGCTTGATAAACGCCTGTCCCGCGGCAGAGCTTTTATCGCACAGCCATAAAGCAGCCGCATTCCTACGCTTACATTCCGCTAATACCAGCGCATGCAGTGCAGAAAATACGCCCTGCCGCCGATACTCCGGATGCACCATGCCGGTGATCTCCAGCGGCATGGACGCACCGCCAAAGCCGCATATCCCGATATAGCCAATCAGTTTTTCTCCGTCGAACGCCATAAATTCGTTCATGGGGCGATCCTCAGGTTTTTCCGCTCTGTTTGCCGCGACCGCCAGCTTGTAATCCAGCTCAAGTTTGAGTGAAATCTGCTCTTCCCGAAGGCATTCCGCTTGCAGTGCTTTGATTAAATCGTAATCCTCTTGATTTAGATAACACTTCAGTTTCATCCAAGGATCGGTGATTGTATTGTGCATATGTAATCTCCCATCAATCATTAATATCCTCTATGTAGATACTATCGCAAATACTGTTTCTCATCAACTGTTTAATAAGCAAAATGCGTTTTAAAAATCATAGTGTTACATAAGCAAATATTCATTTACCATCGACCTGACGGCAATGAAACCTTCTTTACAAACATATCACCGTAAACATAGCGGAGTGAGCGTGCTGTTTTTGTGCAACAAAAAACGTCGCCGCGAACTGAGCATAGTCCGCGACGACGACTGGCAGGGGCAGAAGGACTCGAACCCTCAACAAAGGTTTTGGAGACCCACGTGTTACCATTACACCATGCCCCTAAGACGCAAGCAATAGTATACTGGATAATGGATTTTGTGTCAATATCAAAACCGCATTGTTTGCCGGGAATTCTGCACGTTATTGCGTATATGCCATCATACTCTCCACAATTTCCGGATATGCAAAGGTGAATGTTTCACGGTTGAGCAGCCCAAACAGCTCCCCGCTGCCCGAAAAGGCATGATTGTCCCAAATAAAGCAGGGAATGCCGTGCGCGGCGGCCGCCGCCACATAGTATGCGGTGTAGTCCGCGCGCGCCTGTAAATTATTGTCTTTATTGCGCGCTCCAAATTCACCCAGCACGACGGGAATCCCATTGGCAATATATTGTCTGTACAGCTTCTCCATCAGATTATCGATTTCACTGCGATCTTTTCGGCTGTTACTGTCAAACGTGCTTTGGCCGCCGTCCTGCAGGGCAAAGGCATAGGGCGTATAGGCATGCACCGATATGATGATACGGTTATCCGCGCTGTCCTGCGGCAATGTAAAGGTCTCGTTTGTCGCTCCGTCCAGCGAGGCATCGTAGCCCGACACCATCAGATAGCGCGTCGCGTTTTGGCCGCCGGATGCGCGTACGGTATCCACAAATGCCTGATTCAATGCATTGATGCACTCCACCGCCTCTTTGCTGCGCTCATCCCGCAGATTTACGCTCCATTCCAGATTGGTTCCCGCAAGGCGCGGCTCGTTCATCCCTTCAAAAATCATGTACTCGTCTGCATCCGCAAATGCTTCCGCCAGCTGTGCCCAGATGCTGGTCAGATACTTTGCCGAGCTTTCCAAATGCTCGCGATCGGGATATATGTACGCTTCACCGATATCGTGATGCGTATTCAGGATCACATACAAACCACGGTCCAGCGCATACCCCACCACATCCTGCACGCGGGCCAGCCACTGTGCGTCAATGGTAAAGTCCTCCCCGCTCACATGGTTGTGCCACGACACCGGAATGCGTACAGAAGCAAAACCAGCGGCTGCAAGCGCATCAAACACCTCCGGCTGTGTCAGCGTTCCGCACCAGGCGGATTCATACAGCATCGGATCGGAAAGCCAGTCGCAGTCAACGGCATCAAAGGTATTGCCAAGGTTCCAGCCTGCTTTCAGGCACTTAGTAAAGGCAAGCGCGTCGTTCGCCGGGATCGCCTGTTGTTCCATACTGATTTCCGCCACATCAAATTCCTCCGCAGCCATGGCCGCACCGCCCGTCGCCAGGCATGCCGCCGTTAGTAAGCAGATGATCCGTCTACCGGTTTTCATGGTGCTCTCCTTTGTCTGTTGTCAATCGTCTTTGGTGATATCCTTCTCCATTAAATAGAACAAGCCCTTGCGAAACAACGCTTCCCCCACGGTATGAAAACCCAGTTTTTCATACATCCCGCACGAATACGGATTTTGTGAAAACGTATCCAACCGCATGCTTCGTACGCCCTTTTGCCTGAGCATTGTTTCGGCCAGCTTCATGATTTGCGTCCCTACGCCCTGTCCCTGCGCATCTGCCGCCACGCACAGGCGGTGCACCACCATAAAATCCGGTCCCCGATAAGCCCAGTTACCGTTTGCATATGCGGGATCCGCGAATTGATTCAGCGTAATCACACCCGTAATACGCCCGTTAATGCGTGCGATATACAGCTGTCCGTCGCGTATATCCTGCGCTATATCATCCGCATGCGGATAAACCTCGTCCCATT
>DAOPIR010000235.1:0-3217 GCA_035399245.1 Candidatus Limiplasma sp. | reverse complement strand
AACAATTCGCCTGATTGACAACGGTTAGCAGGCATGCTATGCTTTGGAAACGATTAAACCAGAAGGTAGGGAAGATGAATGCATCGCGTAGGGATTATCGGAGCAACCGGTATGGTAGGGCAGCGATTTGCGCTGCTGTTGGAGAATCATCCTTGGTTTCAGGTCACTTGTGTGGCAGCCAGCCCCAAAAGCGCAGGCAAACCCTATCATAAAGCCGTAGAAGGCCGCTGGGCGTTTAAAGGAACTCCGATTCCTTCGTACATTGCTGATTTGGTCGTGCAGGATGCATCGGATGTGGATGCGATCGCCGCACAGGTGGACTTTGTATTCTGTGCCGTGGATATGCCCAAGGATGCTGCGCGCGCCCTGGAAGAGCGCTACGCAAAGGCGGAAGTGCCCGTAATCAGCAACAACAGCGCATGCCGTTGGATGGATGACGTGCCCATGATGATTCCCGAAATCAACGGCGCGCATGCACAGGTAATTGAAGCGCAGAAAAAGAGACTGGGAACCAAGCGCGGTTTTATCGCCGTTAAGCCCAACTGCAGCATCCAAAGCTACGTTCCCGCGATCTGGCCGCTGCTTCAGTTTGAGCCGCAGCAGCTGATTGCCTGCACCTATCAGGCCATCAGCGGCGCCGGAAAAACATTTGATAATTGGCCGGAAATGCTGGATAACGTCAACCCGCTGATTAAAGGGGAAGACGAAAAAAGCGAAGTTGAGCCGATGAAGATTTTCGGCGCTCTGCAAGATGGCCGCATTGTCAATGCAGCTGAGCCGGTGATCAGCGCACAATGCATACGTGTGGCATGCACCGACGGCCATATGGCTGCAATAAGCGTGAAGTTTAAAAATAAACCGACCATAGAACAGATTTTGGAATGCTGGAGTCATGTAAAAACAGCGACAGACGGCTTGGATCTGCCGTCCAGCCCGAAACAGTTTTTGAAGTATATGGAAGAAGAGGACCGTCCGCAAACACGTCTGGACCGTGATTTTGAAAATGGGATGGGCATTACCATCGGCCGGCTGCGCGAGGACGCGGTGCTGGACTATAAGTTCGTTTGCCTAAGCCACAATACCATTCGTGGTGCTGCCGGCGGAGGCGTGCTCAGCGCCGAGTACCTGTGCAAGCTGGGGTATATTTAGAGGAGGCATTTTCGTGACTTCGATCTTTACAGGCAGCGGTGTAGCGCTGGTTACGCCGTTTTTTAACGGCAAGGTGGATACAGCTGCCATTGAACGTTTGGTGGAAATGCAGATCAGTGCCGGTACCGCCGCCATTATTGCATGCGGTACCACCGGCGAACCGGCAACCATGACGCCGGAAGAGCGTGAATTGGTAATTCGCACCGTATGCAAAACGGCAGCTGGAAGGATCCCGATTATCGCCGGTACCGGTACCAACAGCACACAAGCGGTAATCGATACCGCGAATCGATATGAAGATCTGGGCTGCGCGGCGCAACTGGTGGTTACCCCTTACTATAACAAATCCAACAAAGAAGGCCTGTACCGCCATTTTATGGCGATCGCAGAAAATACCGTTTTGCCGATCGTGATTTACAATGTACCCAGCCGCACGGGGATTGATCTGCAGCCGGACATGATGTGCAGGCTTGCAAAATGCGAGAGGTTTGTGGGACTGAAGGAAAGCAGCTTTGACCTGCCTACAGTGATGGAAAAGGTTGAAGCGCTGAAAGGTTCAACCATCGCGCTGTATTCCGGCAACGACGATATGAACTATCCGCTGCTGACACTGGGTGCGAAAGGCGTTGTATCGGTTGCGGGCAATATCGTGCCGCAAATGGTACAGCAAATGGTTTCGTCTTATTTTGCCGGTGATACGCCGGCAGCGCTTGCCATGCAGATCAAACTGATGCCCTTGATTCGCGCCTTGTTTGCGGAGGTCAATCCAATTCCCTGCAAGGCAGCGATGGAATTGGCGGGGCTGTGCAGCGGGGAGCTTCGCCTGCCGCTGTATACCATCAGCGACCAAAGCAAGGGAAAGCTTATCGACGCAATGAAGAACATCGGTATTTTGTGAGGAACAGGCAATGAGAATCATTATCAGCGGTGCGCTGGGCCGCATGGGCAAAGTGCTGGCCGAAACCGCAAAGGCATCCGGCGTTGAGGTTGTCTGCGGCGTAGATGTCATGGCACAGGAACAAACAGCGGCGTTTCCGCTGGTGAAAACCTATAATCAGATCACGCAGCAAGCGGATGTGCTTATTGATTTTTCCGTTGCCTCCGGTTTGGATGCGATATTGCAATACGCATTGCGCACAAAAACGCCGCTGGTGCTGTGCGTAACCGGCTATACAGTCCAGCAGCTGGAACAAATTCTACAAGCCTCCAAACAAATCCCCATCCTGCAAAGCGCGAACATGAGCTTTGGCGTACAGGTGCTGGCACAGCTGGCAGCAATAGCCGCGCGCGTACTGGGTGCGGACTATGATATTGAAATTGTTGAAAAACACCATAACAAAAAGGTCGACAGCCCCAGCGGAACCGCGCTGATGCTGTGCGAAACCATACAGCAGGAACGTAAAAACCTGACGCTTGTTTATGGCAGGCATGGAAAAGTGGGGGAGCGCAAACCGGAAGAAATCGGCATCCACGCGGTGCGCGGCGGCACGGTGTCCGGCGAGCACGAGGTGGGCTTCTACGGCAATGCGGAAGAGATCATCATCACGCATCGTGCGGAAAGCAGGGCATTGTTTGCCAAGGGCTCGCTTCGCGGCGCGCAGTACCTGATACAGCAACCGCCGGGACTATATACCCTGAAGGACGCCGTGGCGGCCATGATGCAATAAAGAAACGGGATGGAGCGCATAGCGCCTCATCCCGTTTGGTTTACAAAGTTTAATCAGACTTCCATAATGATCGGCAAAATCATCGGATTTCGCTTGATCTTCTCGAAAATGTAGCGATGCAGCTCGTCCTTGATGCGGTTTTTCATCGCCTGCCACTCGCTGCCGTCCAGACTATCGTAGCTGGCGATAATGAAGCGCGTCAGCTCCCGTGCGTTTTCGATGATATCTTCACTCTCCCGTACATACACAAAGCCGCGGCTGACGATATCCGGCCCGCTGACGAGCTTGCCGTTGTCGCGGTCGATCGCCATTACGACGATGATCAGGCCGTCCTGGCTGAGGTGCTTGCGGTCGCGCAGCACCACGTTGCCGACGTCGCCGATTCCCAGGCCGTCCACAAG
>DAOPIR010000234.1:1074-3225 GCA_035399245.1 Candidatus Limiplasma sp. | reverse complement strand
TGTCCTCCGCGTAGTAGCCCTGCGCCAGCCATTCGCTGAAGCCAAACCGCTTGCGCCAGTCGATCCAGCGGCGTAAAAACACCGTGGCATGCTCCTTGTGCCATGCGCCTGTCTGCCCATTGGATATAAACACGCGGTCCGGATACAGCTGTCCGGCCAGATACTCGGCACTGTGGAACAATACCTGGTGGTTTTCGGTAAAATAGCAGGCATGCACCTCGCCGGGTTCGTCCAGCCAATACTTGAAACGGATTAACGCATCTTCCATCTTTTGCGCATATTTCTCGTCAAGGCGCGGCGTATTTCGGTGCTCCCTAAGTATGCGAATCAACGCCGGTATGATAAAATCGGCGCAGTCATTGCGGCTGTCAATCCACTGCAGCGCTTGATCAAAAGCAGAACCGTCAATCGCATCCACACAAGTGCCATCCCGCATCAGTTCCATTTTCACAAGCTCGACATATACAAGATGCATAAAATGAAACAGATGATCCGATCCCCTGCCGGCAATACGCTTCTCATTGTGATAAAAGATTTCAAGATACGCGCGGTTGCTCATTGGGCGGCTCCCCATTTGGCTGTCGCTTTATTGCCGGCCAGCAGTATCAGCCATGCCAACAGATACGCACCGCCGAGAATAATCACACACCAGATCACAGACATCGCGACCGATTGTTCGTAGACATGCAGGAACGGATAGGGGCCAACAATCGCTTTTGTGATATTGAACAGCAGGATAATCACCGCATAGATCAGGGTCGGGATCAGCGCAATCAAGGCGTGCCTTTTGGGGAGTGGCGGGTCCAGCTCTAAAAACAGGAACGAAAGCATTGCCAGAACCGGACACAGCAAATGATGATATAACATAGAGCCGAACAGCAGCATCATCCTGTATCCGCCTTTTCCCGATGTGGGCGACAGCACGCAGACGACGACCACAAAGGTAACCGCCAGGCAGCATACCGCCAGGTATTTCAAGGTTTTCACCCAGCGCGGCAAGGCCACGGTTCCATTTTTCAGGTTGATCGCCGTATACGCGGCGCATACGGCACATGCAGCCAACGTAAGCAGGTTGCTGTCAATCGTATAGTATTGAAACATCGACCAGCCATGCGTAAGAATGCTGAGCCTTGTGCCGATGATCTCCAGTACGACAATGGCAAGGTTCACGATTAAGGACGCGATTTGTCTTTTTTTATCGAAGGATTGCTTTGCGATACTCATAATAATTACACTTCTTTTCCTTATGTTTTACGTTTTTATTTATATAGATACAGGTATACTTCAATATACATCAAGTGATATCCCAATAGCAATCGTTCCCTGTGATATGTCTTTATATTTACAGACTTTTTATGTGTTGCCGCCATACTATGCAGAAAAGTCCGGTACAAACCGGACTTTTCTGCCATGGTTTTGGCGGAGAAGGAGGGAGTTGAACCCTCGCGGCGCTTATCGCACCCTACTCCCTTAGCAGGGGAGCCCCTTCGGCCACTTGGGTACTTCTCCATAGCCAAGTCTTTGATCCTTATCGAAGGAAATATGGCGGAGAGAGAGGGATTCGAACCCCCGGTGCATTGCTGCATCACTGGTTTTCAAGACCAGCGCCATCAACCGCTCGGCCATCTCTCCCTGTTTAGGCAACCAGCGAAAGCTATTATATCAGGGTTTTCGGATGTAGTCAACGGGAAATCCATGCAGAAAAGCAATCTGCACTATCTTTTCTTTTTTTGCCGCACAGATTTTCTTAAGCAGGTAATGGATTAACGAAGAACATACACTAGTAAATACTGCCCCATAAGCTGGAACGGCGCTATAGAAAACCGTATGCTGCATGCCAATCAGACGTTTTGCTTCTTGACAGCATCGAATATATACGATATCTCTTCATCTCCCAGTTATCAGATCTTTCATTCCAGTGGCCTGCAAATAGTCCCAGCAATCCCTCCGAAGTACTGCACGTTATTCCGGACAGCATAAATCTCCGTCATTGACGCAATGGCGGAGGTTTGTATTTGATCGCGCTATGTGGTTTAGAAGGTCGCGGTATCCGGATCCTGGGATAATCCGGCAACCCCTTGCAGGTTTGCAAGCATCTCCATATCCGCCTGCTCCAGCGTAAAGTCTAATACCTGCGCGTTTTCCGCAATT
>DAOPIR010000234.1:0-1064 GCA_035399245.1 Candidatus Limiplasma sp. | reverse complement strand
GGGGCAGATATCCGCGCTGCAGGCTCCAGCGTATGGCAATCTGCGCGATGGTTTTCTTGTACTTTTTCGCCAGCGTTTGCATTTCCGGCACGGTAAAGATCTTACCGGTTCCCAGCGGACTGTATGCTTCCACAATCATGTTCTGGCTGCGGGAATATTCTACCAACTCACGCTGCGTATCGCCGGGGCAAAGGCGAATTTGGTTTACCATAGGCGCTACCGTCGCGGTCTTCAGCAATGCTTCAATGTGGTGCCTGCGGAAATTGCTCAGGCCGATGCTGCGGATGCGCCCCGCCTTGTACAGCTCTTCAAATGCCTTCCAGGTGCCTGCATTTGCTTCCTGCCAGCTGTTGCGAAATGCAATGGGATTGGGCCAATGGATCAGGAACAGGTCGAGGTACTCCATGTCCAGCTTCTTCATGGTAACCTCAAAGGCAGCCATCGTTCGGTCATATCCGTGTTCCGGATTCCAAAGCTTGGAGGTAATAAACAGCGTCTCGCGCTTCACCCCGCTTTGTTTTACACCCAGGCCCACACTTTCCTCATTGCCATAGGCCTCCGCGGTATCGATGTGGCGGTAGCCGGTCTGAACTGCGTGGCTTACCAAATCCGCAGCATCCCTGCCGTTTTTGATATTCCAGGTGCCAAACCCGATAATCGGGATCGTCACGCCGTTTGACAGCGTGTAAACATCAGTTAATGTTTGCATCTTCTTCCTCCTTCATATATGTTGACAACCAAATAGGTCATCGATATAATCATCATATACCTTAACGTTAACTTTAAGTCAAGCGCTTGCTTGATTATTTTGGAGGGGCATATCATGGGCTATACAGTGAAGCAGATTTCGGAGAAAACCAACCTCAAACCTCATGTGCTGCGATACTATGAGAAAGAAGGCCTTCTCCCCCACGTACACCGCACTCAGGGCGGTATTCGTCACTATACGGATGAGGATCTGGATTGGATCGGTTTAATCTGCTGTTTGAAAAACACAGGCATGTCCATCAAGCAGATCCATGATTTCGTCAATTTAAGCCTGCAGGGACCAGATACCTTGCAGC
>DAOPIR010000233.1:0-3274 GCA_035399245.1 Candidatus Limiplasma sp. | reverse complement strand
CTGTCGGTATCCGTTGAACGCTTGTCTTTGCAGGCCGCTGCCGATACGTTTCATCGTTTAGGAATCCCCCATGTGCTGATAACGCTGGGCAAACAGGGCGCATTTTACTCCGCCAATGGCATACAATTACGCAGAAACGCGTATCAAACGACCGTTGAAAACACAAACGGCTGCGGGGATGCCTTTTGTGCCGCTGCCTTTCTCGGCATCATAAAGAGTTCGACACCCGAAAGCCTTTTAGATGCCGCATTGGCTGCCGCTGCCATCACGGCGCAGAGCAAGCAGTCCGTATCAGCGGATATGAGCTTGGCGGCTATTGAAACATTTTTTCACAAAGCGAGGAGAAATTCATGAATCCGTATTTTTCAGTCTCGGAAGAAGTATCCAAGGCAATCCAAAATCATGTGCCTGTCGTTGCGCTGGAATCGACGATCATTTCCCACGGGATGCCTTATCCGCAAAATGTGGAAACAGCGCTTCGTGTAGAAAATGAAATTCGCTCTCACGGTGTTGTGCCGGCAACGATCGCCATCCTTAACGGTGTGCTGACGGTTGGGATCGACCGTGATCAGATTGAGTATCTTGGGCAGAAAGGTACGCAAATTATCAAAGCAAGCCGGCGGGACTTACCGGTTATCATGGCCAAGAAACAAAGCGGCGCAACTACCGTTGCGGCAACTATGATCGCCGCAGAGATGGCCGGTATTCGGGTATTTGCAACCGGCGGAATCGGCGGCGTCCATCGCGGTGCAGCAACAACAATGGATATTTCAGCCGATCTGGAGGAGCTGGCGCAAACCGGTGTGGCGGTTGTGTGCGCAGGTCCGAAATCCATTCTTGATATCGGGCTGACACTGGAATATCTGGAAACCAAAGGTGTACCGGTGCTTGGCTATCAAACGGAGGAACTCCCTGCGTTTTATTGCAGAAAGAGCGGTTACCGCGTAGATGCGCGGATGGACACGCCGCTTGATATCGCCCGCTGCATGCAAGCGAAATATACCTGCGGGCTGCGTGGCGGACTGATCATCGCCAATCCGATTCCCGTTCAGGATGCAATGTCGGAGTCGGTCATGAACGAATGTATTCAGGCATCGCTTGTTTTAGCGGATGAAAAAGGTATCCACGGAAAGGAAATCACTCCATTCCTGTTGGATACCGTTAAAAAGCTCACACATGGGAAATCACTGGAAGCCAATATTCAGCTTGTGCTCAACAATGCGGCGCTGGCGGCCGAAATCGCAAAAGAATATTGCCAGCTTAAGGCTTAGCTGCATAAATCAACTTAATTTCCTCTGTTTCCGTTCCATCTTCATGATGTACTATCAGCGGTGGCTGCCAGTGCAGCATGGGCCTGGCATTCTTAATCCCCTCCACCAACAACAGATACGGCGCTTTGCTTGCTTTGCCGCACACCATTCGCAGGCGCTTTGGCTCAAGATGATATGTTCGCATGTTATCGAACAGCTCCAGCATCCGATGGGACGGAAATACCATATAGATCCGTCCCTGATTTTTTAATATTGCAGATGATGCCGCTATAATCTCTGAAATTTCACACGTTGTTTCATGCCGGGACAACCGCTTGTTTTCGCTCTGGCTGGGTATAATGGTATCCCGTTTGCCATAGGGAGGATTGCATACCACCACATGGGTACTGGCTTTCCCGATTAACTGATCTGCCGTACGCAAATCGGCATCATGAACGCATATTCGATTTTCCAGATGATTCAATCGCACGCTGCGTTCCGCCATTGCGGCAATATCTTGCTGCCATTCAAAGGCGTGAAACCTGGCGGTTTTCTCTGCCTGGCTCAACAGGATTGGCAGCACCGCTGATCCTGTGCCCATGTCCGCAACGGTTTCCCCCGGTTTGATCCGCGCAAAGTGTGCCAGCAATACAGAATCCATCCCAAATCGAAATCCGTTTATCTTTTGCAAAACATGCAATCCGTTATTTTGCAAGTCATCCAGACGTTCGTCATCTTGCATCATTTCATTATTCTTCAAAGAAAGACAGTCCATCCCGCAGGCAATATCCCTGCCGATTTCCATATTCCACCTCACACCAGGTATCGCCAGCCCGAACAATATTAACCGTTTCGCCCTCATACATGCTGGTCAGCAAATCACTGCTCTCCGAGCAAGCTTCATACAGGCCAAGTGCGGCATAGCTTGCCGGTGGACGGACATATGCGGTGATTTCCGTGCTCAAAGTATGCAGCGTGGAATCCATCGGCAAAGCGGTGTCCGTTTCGTCATTTGATTCTTCTTGTGTATCTTCTTCACTTATCGCTGCGCTTTCCTGTGCAGTGACATCCGGCTTAGTGGTGGTTAAGTACGCCGTCATCACATAACCGATCACATTTTCGTAGTTTGCCTTGCACCATGTTGCAGAAATATCCGATAGCACTTCAATTTCTTCATATTGCGGGATTTTAACCAGGATAATTGCATCGGAAGACGCCGTTTCCCGCATATTCAGCGATCCGGAAGCCGTATCAACCCAAGCGGTTAGAGAATAGGATGCGTTGGATGATGAATCTTCGGTATTGTCGGACATGGTATCCGCGGTTTCCTGCGTTGTGCTTGTTGTGCTGGCAGCGACGATTGTCAGGTACTGCGTCTGCACATATCCCAGATAGATGCCATAGGATACCTTACACCAGTCATCGCCCTGCAGCAACAGCGAAACGACTGTACCGTTTGGAATGGTTGCCAGCACATCAGCGGTTTCAGATCGTGCCGCTCGCAGATTAAGCGATCCCGTTTCCACGGCAACAGTTGCTTCCGTTGCCTTCTCGGTGGTATCCCCTGTTTGATCGGATGTGCCGGAATTCGCATTGGTTTCATCAGCCGCGTCAGCTGTATCGTCAGTTGCTTCGGTATCGTCCAGTGCCAGGTATTCCGTCATCACATATCCGTAAACCCCGTTATAGGAGATATAACACCAAGCCGAACCATAAGTAAACACATTAACGGCTGCATACTGCGGGATCTGCGTCAATATATCGCCGTACGGCTCGTCACGCAGGTTGAGCGATCCGGATTCCGTTACAACGCTGGCAAGCAGCGGGTCATCCGTTGCAGTTGTATTGGTTTGCGCATCGGAGAATGTCAGGAAATCATTCATCACATAACCGTAATTTTCGTTATAGCAGGTATAGGTCCAGCTTGCCATTCGCTGAAGTACCACAATGGTTACACCTTTGGGAATCCGTGCCAGTATCCTGCTGTTTGCTATTGCTTCCGCCCGCAGGTTGAGCGAGCCTGA
>DAOPIR010000232.1:0-3281 GCA_035399245.1 Candidatus Limiplasma sp. | reverse complement strand
TGTAGAAATAAACCCTATATTCTACATTCAATAAAACAAACGGTTTCTTAATGTGCAATACTCACATAAAACACTAATGGGAGGAAGCTTATGGGTATCTTTAAGTCGTACGATCTTGATATGGATGCGTTTTCAGTGGCAGAGCGTGTTGCCCTATACCACGCGTTGGAGATCAGCACGAATATCGCGCCAAAATCCGAAGTCAAAAAGAGCTTCAAAGCCGCCATGCCATGTGTAAAGCGTGGGAAATTGAACCACAATGACAGAATCGCCACGCTCATCGCCGCACGTCTGGTGCTTAAATTCCTGGATGAACACCCCGAAACCGCGGCGAAGGATCCCGAAATGCACCAGCTGCTGATCAGCGCAAACGAGAAATTGGAAAACATGGAAAAATAGATTTAACCCCGCTTACAATATGGGAAGGTGATGATGTGGCCGCAGCGCAAACGCGGGAATTTCGCATCTTTTTGTCATCCACTTTCCGGGATTTCTCCGTTGAAAGAGAAGCACTTCGGAAAACCGTTTTTCCGATGCTGGAAAAAGAATGCATACAGCGTGGATATTGGTTCCACGCTGTGGATTTGCGTTGGGGTATATCCAGCACGGCCTGGGAAAACCAGCGCACAGGCTCCATCTGCCTTGAGGAAATTCAAAGCTGTCGGGAGGTATCCCCCAGGCTCAATTTCATGATCTTTCTGGGGCAATATTATGGCTGGCAGCCTTTGGCCGAAACAATTCCTCCGCGTGAATTTGACGAGCTGTGCTCTCTGGATGCGCATACGGCTGCCTTGCTTGCAAACGCTTATGCCTTGGACGATAACCGGCTGGAAGCGGCATACTGCATACGCAAGCCGCGGGAGTTTGCAGGCGATTGGAACCTTACAGAAAGCGAATTGACCGCTTGCCTGCATGCGTTGTATGCGGCAATGTCCACCGATCAGCAAAACCGGCTGGCGCCGTATTGCACGCAGAAATCCATGACCCATCAGGAGATCGACATGGGTCTTTTACATGCGATGGCGGATGCGGGCAATGTATTTTGTGTGTTCAGAACCGTGCATGGCGATGCCGATCCGGCGCTGTATCCGCCGGAAATGCCGCCGGAAATTGAAGCGCTGCGTCGGCAGGTGCAGCAGCAGGTAGATGCCAGCCATATATTTTTTGTGGATCTTTCCGCACAGGAATATAGGCAGCAGGTGCAATATCCCGCATCGCTGTGCAACTGGGTATACCAAAACCTGTCGCAAACGATCGATTCTATCATCGCTTCCAATCCGCCGATAGCAAAGGCAACCGCCGAGTCTATGGCACAGCGTCTCCTGCTTTCTCAATACAAAACAAGCCCCATCCGTATGGAACCTCCGTCAGCCATTCCGCAGGGCGTCAGCGTGCTGTTTACCGGCGAGGATACGCCTGAATTGGCGGCCGCCGTTCCCTCGGCATTCGTGCGCTTTGCCGGGCAAACGCCCGCCTCCGAAAGCATGCGCGGGCTGCTTAGCGGTGTCCTTGCGGAGCTCTTTCCAATTGATGAGAACACGCGCCGTGCGGCGATCCGCGCGATTGACGATGCGGATGACAGTATGCTGTTCCATACATTTTTCCAACATATCGCTTCTGTCAGCCGGCCTATTACCCTCGTGATTGATAAGCCGGAACGAATATATCATTTTAACGAAATATACCGTTGGCAGCTTCGCAACGCTATGCCTTCCAACTTTTCGCTGGTTCTTACGACGACAGAAGCAAACAGCGGCCTGCTTGCGGAGCTTGGGTTTCCGTGCCGCCGTATCGAACCGCCAACGGTACAGGCGCTCATGAAATCGCTGTTGCAAGCGCTTGCGGCAAAAGGGCGCACCCTCAATCAAGCGCATCAGACTGTGGTAACGGACGCGCTTGGTATCGAACCGTCCCTTGCCAAGCTGCGCATGGTCTATCCCCTGTTGGCGCAAACAAGAGGCGACACTCCCGTGCAGGATGTGGAAAAGCTGTTTCACCTGCCGCTGCAATCTTTGCTTAATCATTACATCAAGGATGAATGCGGGCATCTGTGCAGCATGACGGATGCGGCAATCGCGCTGCTTTCTGCCACACGCGACGGACTGCATGTAACGGAACTCGAGCGGCTGTTGTCCGGCGACAGCACGGTGATGCAGGCGGTAAATCTGGAAGCGGAAAAGGCCGGCAGTCCACAGGTGGACAGTCTGCCGCCGGCGATGCTTCGCAGGCTTTTGTTCGATCTCCGGCTTTTGCTGCGGCAAGGTGAAATTGACGGTATCGAAACGCTGCGGCTGCGGGATGATATCACAGCAGAGCTTTCGACTGATTGCCAAAAAGCGCGCACTGTGCTTAAAAAGCTGTTTGATGGCGATGTCAGCCGTCGGGCACTGCGTGAGCAAACGTGGCAGCGGTATCAATTGGGCGATGCGCCAGAGCTTGGCCGCATGCTTCAAAACGCAAACTTCATTTTGCAAAAGCAGTGTGATTTATCCGATCTGCTGGCTGATTACGATCGCTGTGCGGCAATCGCACAGGAGCAAAGCGTTCCAATGCTGATTCGCATTCGCGACCGCCTGCGCTTGCTTGCGCCTGCCTTGCGGAGCAGGCCTGATCTGGCGGCACAAACGCTGTACGGCGGCTTACGGGCTTTGGGCGAAGAAATGGAAGGGCTAAAGACGCTTTCACCTGACGGGCTTGCTGTGGAATGCCTGGGCGGCGATCTATATGGTACCACTCCTTCAATAGCGCTCGAAAACGGTCGTTTTATCGCTTGCTCACCCAACGGTCAGCTGATTATGCTGCTGAACGGCTATCAGACGGGTATTATGGAAGCTGCGACGCTGAAAACTCTGTACGCGGCAGCTTCCACACTGCAGGAAAGCGCCGTGCTTGCGGGCGCCCTGGCCGACAGCGGAGACATTGCGGTGATGGACACGGCACATCACGTTTATTGGAACAGCGCCTGTTTCCACTGTGACGGTCCTCCGCTATGCCATGCCGGTAAGGGCGGCGTGATCGCGATGAGCGGTGGAAAGCTTACGGCACATCTTCAAAACGGCGAAATACAGACGCTGTGCGAAGGACAACCGGTTTGTTTTTCCCTGCAGGGCGCCAAGCTTCTGTTTGTGCTGGAGGATGCCTTTCACATCATGTGTTTTTGCAACGGCCGCTGGACAGAGGAATGCCGGCTACCCATTCCCGAAGCGGGCGTTATGGCGGCCAGCCTATCGCCGGACGGCAAGCGGCTGCTTGCGCTGTACCGGAGCCGCCGGCTTACGATG
>DAOPIR010000231.1:0-3287 GCA_035399245.1 Candidatus Limiplasma sp. | reverse complement strand
GTTCTACTTTGACTGGTGGATTCAGCACAGCGCCGTGCGGCCTTACCTGAAGAAGTTCGCCGCCTACTACTACAACCGGGCCGCCGAGTGGGGCGAAGAGGTAACCATCTGCTACAAGCACGATGCGTTTGCCTTCGGCACGGCGACCGTGGACATCGAGCGCGGCAAGTTTGCGCAGGTGCAGCCCTTCCGCTGGCAGACGGACACGGCCATTGCGCGCAATTCGTGGTGCTGGACGGAAAACAACACCTTTAAGTCGCCCGAAAGCCTGGTGCGCGATCTGGTAGACGTCGTGTCCAAAAACGGCGTCATGCTGCTGAATGTCGGCCCTAAGCCGGATGGTACGATTTCTGAGGAAGATACCGCCGTGCTGGAAGGCATCGGTGCGTGGCTGCAGGTAAACGGCGAAGCGATTTACGATACCACGGTATGGCGCAAGTCTGCCGAAGGTCCGACCCAAACCAGGGAAGGCCAGTTTACGGATGGGGAGGACACGCAGTATACCCCCGAGGATATCCGCTTTACCGCGCGCGGCGGGCACCTGTACGCCATCTTTATGCAGTGGCCGGAGGACGGTCATGCGCTCATCCGTTCGCTGGCCGAGCAGGACGCGTCCCATCTGCCCGTGTTCAACGGCATCATCAGCGACGTGGATATCCTGGGGTACGGCAGGCCCGCGTGGTCGCGCGGCGGCGACGGGCTGCGGATAACCATGCCTGCTATTGACACGCGCATGCCCGTTACCGTGCGCATTACGCTTGGATAAAGCATTATTATGGAAGGAAAGAATCATGGATAAGATCAATATGCAGGAGAAGTTCAGCCGGATCAGCGAGTACTGGAGCCCGAAGATCATCGGGGAGATCAATGATTCCTGCGTGAAAATCGCAAAGCTTAAGGGCGAGTTCCTGTGGCATTCGCATGCGGCGGAGGACGAGATGTTCTACGTGTTCAAGGGTGCGCTGACCATCCGGCTGCGGGACGGCGACATTCATCTGGGTGCGGGTGAGTGCTTTATCATCCCCAAGGGTGTGGAGCACATGCCGGTCGCCGATGAAGAGGTGCAGGTGATGATGATCGAACCCAAGCATACGCTCAATACCGGCAATGTCATCAACGAGCGCACGGTAACCGATCCGGAGCGGATCTGACGCCGCCTGGAAACGATAAAAACAAGAAATCACTTGACGTACGGCACTTTATGTGATACCTTAGTTCGGCAAGCCGCTCAAGCGGGGCTTTGAAGTGCGCCCAAAAGCGCCGCCTTACGTTTGGCGAGTTCTATAAGTTGGAGGTGCATGCCATGTATGCTGTGATTGAAACAGGTGGCAAGCAATACCGCGTAACCGAGGGAGACATTATCTACGTAGAAAAGCTCGATCAGGAGCCCGAAAGCACCGTAACCTTTGATGTGCTGATGATCGGCGAGGGCAAAACCCTTAAGATCGGCAAGCCGTTTGTCAAGGACGCATCAGTGGAAGGCAAAGTGATCAGCCAGGTTAAGGGCGAGAAAATCATCATTTACAAGTATAAGTCCAAGAAGAATTATCACCGCAGGGCCGGTCATCGTCAAAACTACACCAAGGTGGAGATTACCGGTATCAGCAAATGACACGGATCGTTATCAGGCGCGAAGGAGATCGGATCACGGCGCTGAAGGCGCAGGGGCATGCGGGTAACGCGGCCGCGGGCGAGAACATAGTGTGCGCAGCGGTATCCAGCCTCATGTACACCGCCATCAATGCGATGGAAAGCGTGGCGGGCGTTCTGCCGGCCGTTGATAAGGACGATCGAAAGGCACTGATCAACATTACACTGCCGGAGGATTGTGAAAGCCACGAGGCGCAGATCATCTTCCGCACGATAGTACAGGGATTAACGGATATCTCCCAGGAATATCCGAAATGGGTAACGATTACCACACAAGACGGGAGGACATTGAAATGATGAAGCTTCAATTACAATATTTCGCACATAAAAAGGGAATGGGCTCCACCAAAAACGGCCGCGATTCCGAGAGCAAGCGCCTCGGCCCTAAGCGTGCCGACGGGCAATTTTCCCTCGCGGGCAACATTCTGGTGCGCCAGCGCGGCACGCACATCCATCCGGGCCTGAACGTGGGCAAGGGCAAGGACGATACCCTGTTTGCACTTAAGGACGGCATTGTGCGCTTTGAGCGCAAGGGCCGCGATAAGAAACAGGTCAGCGTATACCCCGTGGAAAGCGCACAGTAAACGAACAAGCTGCCATCCCATTGCCAAACATAGTTTGTCAACGGCTTTAAACTCCTCAACAGAGGAGTTTTTTTATACCGTAATACAGCATATTATCGAATATAAGTTGACAATTACAATAAACATAACTATAATATGTTTATCATATGGAGAAGAAGGCGGAAACGATGGATTTTGGCCGGCTGAAAGCGGACGAGCTCAAACAGGGATACAGGTTTGACGCGGAAACAAGCGCGTATATTTGCATTACCTGCGGTGAACAATTTAACACGGAGCAGGTGTACCCGATGGATGGGAAATTCTACACGGCGGAATATGCCGCGGCCAGGCACAGCGAGCTTGCGCACGGCAGCAACGCGCTGCGCCTGATCGACGCCGATACCAAATACAATACTCTGACGGACAACCAAAAGGAGCTGCTGCGGCTGATCGCATCAGGCACTGCGGATAAGGACATCGCCGGACAGCTGGGAATTACCGAGGCAACCGTACGGCGGCAGCGCTTCAATTTTCGGGAGAAGGCCAAGCAGGCAAAGCTGTATCTGGCGATGTACGCGCAGGTGTTTGAAACCGTTGCCCACGATACCCTGATGCCGATCCCCGATCAGGCGCCCTTTGTGGATGACCGCTTTGTGATTACCGAGCAGGAGCGTGCCAAAATGCTGAAAGGCTTGTTTTCCAGCCTGGAGCCGCTGCGGCTGAAGGCGTTTCCGCCCAAGGAGAAGAAAAAGATCGTCGTTCTGGCCGAGATTGCCGGGCAGTTTGCGCATGGCAGACGGTACACCGAACGGGAGGTCAACGAGATTCTAAAGCCCATCTATGCCGATTACGTCACCATTCGCCGTTACCTTATCAGCTATGGGCTGATGAGCCGTACGCGCGACGGTTCCGCGTACTGGATGGCGGAGTAAACGCCGCAGTAATAAGGATATACATAATCAGAGTGCCTGCAAACGAGTACTTTTGACACTCTGAAACCACCGGCTTAGCCGGTGGTTTCAGCCTGTTGAAAAAGCCCAATCTGCGTTGTCAGCTGCGGGATGGAAAGGGGTA
>DAOPIR010000230.1:0-3290 GCA_035399245.1 Candidatus Limiplasma sp. | reverse complement strand
GGCCTTGACAAACACTTCGCCGTCCTGCGGGCTTACGATATCTTCCGCGGCAATCTGGTCCTGAATGCGCTTGGCAATGGCAAGCTTTTTGTTGAACTTGTAGCGGCCCACGCGCATCAGATCATAGCGCTTGGGATCAAAAAACAGCGAGTTCAGCAAGCTTTGGGCGCTTTCCCGCGTAGGCGGTTCGCCCGGCTTCTGCCGCTTATAGATTTCAATCAGGCCTTCATCCTGGCTGGTGGCATTGTCGCCGCGCTGCAGGGTGGTCATCAGGCGTTCTTCCTCGCCCAGCAAATTGATAATATCCGCATCCGTACCATAACCCAGCGCGCGCAGCAGCACCGTAATAGGCAGCTTGCGGGCGCGGTCGATACGTACCCAGAGAATGTCGTTGGAATCGGTTTCGTATTCGAGCCATGCCCCGCGATTCGGTATGACCGTTGTGGAATACAGATGCTTACCGGTTTTATCGATAGCAACCGAATAATACACACCGGGCGAGCGCACCAATTGGCTGACGATAACGCGCTCCGCACCGTTGATGACAAAGGTACCATGCTCGGTCATCAGCGGAAAATCTCCCATGAACACATCCGATTCTTTAATCTCGCCGGTTTCACGGTTTTTGAGCCGTGCAAAAACCTTCAAAGGCGCGGCATAGGTCATATCGCGCTCTTTGCAGCGTTCCACATCGTTTTTCGGTTCATCTAGAGAATAATCTACAAATTCCAAGACAAGGTTGTCTGTATAGTCGTTTATCGGTGAGACGTCGTTGAGTACCTCGCGGAGGTCTTCTTGTAGGAAGCGTCGATAACTGTTCTTTTGCACCTCTATAAGATCGGGCATATCCAAAACTTCTTCGATGCGTGAGAAGCTCATTCGCTTTCTCAGTTTCCCCATTTGAACCTCGTGCACCATAAATGCTATCACCCCTCATGTTCTTGCAACGCATCATTCGCAACGAAATTTTGTCTCCCGATATTTTACAGTTGATTTTTTGGCCATCACCATGTAAAATACTGATTACGGAGAGTAAAATTTCCGCTTGCAGACGACACTGATGCAATTTTATATTCTATCACAAGACCTGTCTATCGTCAAGCGAATTACCAGATTTCGTCAACATTCTTCTGGCGATGGATAACAGGAGATTTTAGCATGATCAAGTTTGGTCATATCATAGAACGCAATGAAGAAAAAGGGCTGGTAACCGTCCGTTTTGAAAGGCCGGAAGCCTGTGGAAAATGCAACGCGTGCGGTACCGGAACGCAAAAAGGTGAGATTACCCTGCCGTCGGATTGCCAGGTCGGCCAGTGGGTGCGCGTAGAGCTTCCGGAAGGAAGATTTTTACAGGCGACCGCGCTTGTGTATATCGTTCCGCTTACGGGACTGCTGCTTGGATTGTTTGCAGGGCTTATTCTGGGCGCCGGCAATGATCTTTGGACGGTAATCGGAGCCGTTGTGGGGCTGCTGCTCTCGTTGCTGGTCCTGCATACCGTTGATAAGCATGTGTCCAAAAAGCCCGAATGGACGCCCAAAATAACCGCCACCTATACCGATAATCCGACGATCAACGATATCGGCTGCGGGCTGTCATAATTATAAGATAACAGCAAATATCCATGTTCCCTGTGAGGTTATCACAAATTCTTATCGTTTATCAATTCCTTCTATCCATTTTCTTTCTATTATGCTATAATGCAGTTGTTAATATAAAATGCGAGCCGTTTGGTGATAATCGTATATCATTCCCATCCCTGATGGGCTGTTTATAAAAATGGCGATTGAAACACGGTGTGCCATTAACATTAACATACGAACAATATCACGCTGATAAAAGGCATGGTAGCGATATCCGGCATTTCGTTTATCCTGCTTGAACGGATATTTTATCCCGCCGGATCTAAGGAGGTTATTCTATGGCGGAAGCCGAGCACGAAAAGCTGAAAGTCATCCCGCTTGGGGGTGTTGATGAGTTTGGCAAAAATATCACCGTAGTGGAATATGGTGACGACATAGTTGTTGTGGATTGCGGATCCATTTTCCCCGAAGCAGATATGCTCGGGGTGGATTTGGTTATCCCCGACGTTACTTATCTGATTAAAAACAAAGAAAAAATCCGCGGCATGTTTATTACCCACGGACATGAAGATCACATCGGCGCGACGCCGTATGTGCTCCGTCAGGTACCCGTGCCGCTGTACGGCACCAAGCTTACCTTGGCGCTGATCGACCTGAAGCTCAAAGAGCATCGCCTCTCCGGCGTGCAGCTGAATGTGATCAAGCCCAAGGATGTCGTACAGGCAGGCTGTTTTACGGTACAGTTTATCCACGTCAATCACTCGATTGCCGACGCGGTCGCTATAGCCATCACCTGTCCCGCAGGCACCGTGGTGTTCAGCGGCGACTTCAAAATTGACTATACACCCATCGAAGGCGACGTAACCGATCTGGCTACCTTTGCCGAATTGGGCCAAAAAGGCGTGCTGGCGTTTTGCTGTGATTCGACCAACGTGGAGCGCAAGGGCTACACCATGAGCGAAACACGCATTTGCCAGACCTTTATCGATCAGTTTCAACAGGCCAAAGGCCGCGTATTTGTCGCTATGTTTGCCAGCAATATTCACCGCGTACAAATGGTGGTGGACAGTGCTGCGTTGTTTGGCCGCAAGGTTTGCTTTGTCGGCCGCAGCATGGTGAATGTAACGCGTGTTGCCATGTCGATCGGCGAGCTGCATATCCCGGAAGAAAACTTGGTGGATATTGATGATCTGAACAACTATCCCGATGAAGAATTGCTGATTGTCACCACCGGCAGTCAGGGTGAAGCGATGGCCGGCCTGACGCGCATGGCCTATGGCGAGCACCGAAAGCTGCAAATCCAGCCAACCGATATGGTCATCATCTCCGCAAGCCCCATTCCCGGCAACGAAAAGCCGATCGCCCGCGTCATCAACCAGCTGTACCGCTGCGGCGCCAACGTAATCTACGGCCAAATCGCCGAAGTTCACGTATCCGGTCACGCCTGCCAGGAAGAGCTGAAGCTTTTGCATGTACTGCTTAAGCCCAAGTACTTCATTCCCATGCACGGCGAATATAGCAAGCTGTGGCAGCATGCGGAGCTGGCCGAGGCTGTGGGCACTCCCAGCCAGAATATCATCATTCCCGAGCGCGGCCAGGTTATCGAGATGAGCGAGGACAGCTTGGCCATCACCGGCATCGTGCCTACCGGCGGTGTGCTGGTAGACGGATTGGGCATCGGCGACGTTGGCAATGTAGTGCTGCGCGAC
>DAOPIR010000229.1:0-3291 GCA_035399245.1 Candidatus Limiplasma sp. | reverse complement strand
TACTATGCGCTTTCCACCGAGCTTGTGGCAAAAACAGCCCGCGTGCTGGGCTTGCTGGAGGATGCCGAGGCGTACGAAGCCCTGTACGAGCAGATTGTCAGCGCGTTCCGGCGGGAATATATCACCGCTACGGGCAGGCTTGCCAGCGAAACGCAGACGGCCTGTGTGCTGGCGCTGTATTTTCAGCTGGCCGCGCCGGAGCACCGCGCGCGCATCCTGCAAACGCTCAGGACAAATATCCAAAAGCACAACGGTCATCTGGTGACCGGCTTTGTAGGTACGCCGTACCTGTGCCATACACTCAGCGATAACGGGCTGCACGAGCTGGCCGGAGAAATATTCTTAAAGGAAGATTTTCCGAGCTGGCTGAATTGTGTAAACCTTGGCGCGACCACGATCTGGGAACGCTGGGATTCCATGAAGGCGGACGGCAGCTTTGACGAATCGGGCATGAACTCGTTCAACCATTATGCCTACGGCGCGATCGGAAGCTGGATGATGCGTACGCTGGCGGGACTCAAGCCCCTTAAGCCCGGATATCGGGAAAGCCTGATCCGGCCCATGCCGATCAAGGGAATCACCGGCGTTACGGCGTCACTGGACACGCCGTACGGCCCGCTCAGGTGCGCGTGGCGCTGCAGGAACAGGCAGATGACCGTGGATATTACCGTGCCGGCCAATACGACGGCGCAAATCAAGCTGCCGGACAAAGAGGATACGATAGTTGTCGGCAGCGGCGAATATCACTATGCCTACGCAACCACGCTGGAGCTGGACAAGGAGCGCTACAGCCGTGAAAGCACGCTGGGCGAGCTGATGGAAAGTCCGGCTACAAAGCCGTATCTGGAGAAGGTCATGCCCGGCATGACGGACAACACCATGATCAAGCTGGCCTATCCGATGACAATTACGCAGATGTCGGCAAACTTGCCGCAGGGCGCGGACGCGGTGTTTGACAGCCTGATTGCCGAGCTTAACCGGCTGGAAAAAGAAGAATAGCAAAAGGCGGAAGGAGGCGCAGGGAATGCAGGTGCGGCAAAAGCTGAAAGAAATGACGCTTGCGGAAAAGGCGGCGCTGCTGTCCGGTACGATTTTCATGGAAACCAATCCCATCCCACGGCTTGGCATTCCCGCGCTTTGCACGGCGGACGGCCCCCACGGCCTGCGCAAGCAGCTGCAAAACGCGGATAACGGATCCGGCCGCAGTGAGCCAGCTACGGCGTTCCCTACGGCCTCCTTAGTCGCCTGCGGCTGGAATCCGGCCAACGCGGAGAAAATGGGCGCGGCCATCGCCCGGGAGAGCAGGACCGCCCATGTGCAGGTACTGCTGGGCCCCGGCGTTAACATCAAGCGCAATCCCCGCTGCGGCCGGAACTTTGAGTATTACTCCGAGGATCCGCTGCTTTCCGGCACGATGGGCGCGGCCTTTACACAGGGCGTGCAGAGCCGGGGCGTGGGTGTATCGGTGAAACATTTTGCCGTCAACAATGCCGAAAACTATCGGTTTATGGGGGATTCGGTCGTAGACGAACGCGCACTGCGCGAAATTTATCTGCGTAGCTTTGAAACCGTTGTGCGCAAAAGCAAGCCGTGGACGATAATGTGCGCCTACAACCGGATCAACGGCGTATACTGCTCGGAAAACCATAAACTGCTCACGGAGATCCTGCGCGAGGAGTGGGGCTTCGACGGTGCGGTGATGACGGACTGGGGTGCGGCAAGGGATCGTGCCGCAGGCACAGCGGCGGGCCTGGATCTGGAGATGCCGGGCGATACGGATTCCTGCCGGGCAGCGATTATCGATGCCGTAAACGACGGCACCTTGCCCATCAAAGCGGTGGACGCGGCGGCGGAACGGATGCTGACGCTGATCGAGCGCTGCACCGCGGCGGAGGACGGCGGCGGGTTTGATCCGGATGCGCACAGCCGTCTTGCCGCGGAGATCGCCGCGGACTGCGCCGTGCTGATGCAAAACGACAGCACGCTGCCGCTGACCGGCACGGAAAACCTGCTGGTCGTCGGTGAGCTGTTTGCAAAGATGCGCTATCAGGGGTCGGGCAGCTCGCTGATTACGCCGACGAAGCTCATCACGCCCAAGGATGCCTTTGACACGTATGGGATCCGCTATACTTATGCGGCGGGTTACCGCGAAAACACGGAGGATACCGACGAAGCGCTGCTGGCACAGGCGCTGGATGCCGCGGATAACAAGGACGTGGTTCTCTTCTTCGGCGGGCTGACCGATTGGATGGAAAGCGAAGGGCACGACCGCCCGCACATCCGCTTGCCTGAAAACCAGCTGCGGACGATCGATACGCTTGCTGCGGCAGGCAAGCGCGTCGTGGTGGTGCTGTTTGGCGGCTCGCCTGTGGAGCTGCCGTTTGCCGAAAGGGTCAGTGCGATTATCAACCTGTATCTGCCCGGGCAGGCGGGCGGCGAGGCGGCGCGTGCGCTGCTGTATGGGGAGGTAAATCCCAGCGGGAAGCTGGCGGAAACATGGCCGATGCGCGGGGAGGATATCCCGTTCCACGCGGAATATGCCCAGTCGACGCGCGAGGTTTACCGCGAAAGCATCTTTGTGGGATACCGGTACTACAATACGGCGCAGCGGAAGGTGCGCTTCCCCTTCGGGCACGGGCTGAGCTATACGGAGTTTGCCTACAGCCAACCGCAGATCACCGAAGCGGATGGCAGCATTACCGTGCGCTGTAAGATTACCAATACGGGAAGCCGCGCCGGCGCGGAGGTTGTGCAGCTGTATGCGCGCAACGCACCCAGCGTTGTGTACAGGGCGGCCCGCGAGCTGCGGGCGTTTGACAAAGTCTATTTACAGGCCGGTGAAACCAAAGAGACCGTGCTGTGCTTCCGCCGCAGCGATCTGGCCTGGTACCATCCGCAGCAAAAGGCATGGGTACTGGAAAACGGACGGTACACGCTGGAAATCGGCGCGTCCAGTGAAAACATCCGGCAAACCGTTCCCTACGCGGTGGAGGGCGAGGCGGAGGTGGCCTGCCCTTACGATGACGAGGTTATGAAGGCCTATACGGACATCCAAAGCTTTACGGTAACGGATCAGACGATGGAGCACCTGCTCGGGCATGGCCTGCCGGCAGTGCCGCCGGTTTTGCCGCTGCATATCGAATCACGCTTTTCGGACTTTCAGCAGACGTTCTTTGGCAAAATCCTGTACAGTGCGGTTCTAACCAATGTGCGCAAGCTGCGCGCCGAAGCACGAAAACTGCCGCCCGGGCAGGAACGGGACAACCGGCTGAAGGGTGCTATGTTTATGCA
>DAOPIR010000228.1:0-3330 GCA_035399245.1 Candidatus Limiplasma sp. | reverse complement strand
TTCACATCATGTGTTTTTGCAACGGCCGCTGGACAGAGGAATGCCGGCTGCCCATTCCCGGAGCGGGCGTTATGGCGGCCAGCCTGTCGCCGGACGGCAAGCGGCTGCTTGCGCTGTACCGGAGCCGCCGGCTTACGATGCAGAAAACCGATAACGGGGAAACGATCCTGGACCAGCCATACCTGTCCGGTCTGCACCTGCAGCTGCCCCGTCTGCCCCGTTTTTGCGGGATGGACGGCAGCGGCGTGATCTGGATGGTGGACGAGGAAAGCAATATCGGATGCTATGATCCGCGCACAGGCGACACGCAATCATGGCGGTCTGCTGTCAGTGTTAATCATCCGCGAATCTGGCCGGTTGCGTTGGCTGCAGGCAAAGAAGGCGCAACACTGCTGCTGCCTGCCCATGCCTTGATTCCGCAGCGAGGAGAGGATGCAACCGCACCCTGTCATATCGGCGGAACCAGTGATTGCGGTATTCTATCGAACGGAACGCGGTTTACGCTGATGGAAAACGACGCCAGGCTGATCCTGTATCCGCATGGCACCGACGCGGCCAAGACCGTCAGCCTTGGGTATCCGCTTTGCGCTTGTGCCTGTGATCATTCCGTCGTTGTCGCCCTGACCAACCATGACGTGTTTGTCGGCGATCCCGAGGAAATATCCGATATACTGCATAATCTGCCCTTCTCCGTTGCATGCCGATTTTTGGATTATCGCAACGGCATGCTGTTTATGGGATCCTCTGAAGGTATTAAACGGTCGAAGGCGATATCTCCGCTGGAGTTAAGTGATGTTTGCGGACCATTCGACGGGCATAGCCGCCGGCTGGATGCGATGGCCGCGCTCAGTGATCGGTGCGTGGCCGTGCTGACCGGCGACATTCTCCGGCAATCGGATGAATCGGCACAATGGCTTGCCACGGCGCAGGATGGGCAGTTTCATACTGTTGCTAATTTACCGCATTGTTCCAGCCTGTGTGCCAATCAAAGCGGGACGATGATTTCCGCCTACGGCTTAAGCAGTACCCTGCATACCGTCCGTATTGCCGATGCCAGGCAGCGGACGCTGGACCGCGTTTGCCGGGCCGCGTGCTTTATCGGGGACCGGCTCCTTGCGTGCTCCTTTACGGATACGCCGTTTCTGGAGCTGCTGGACAGTGAAACGTTGGAAACCCGAAACGCCGTGTATTTACCGGATGCCGCAACGACGCTCTGCAACCGCGGCCATGAGCTTTTATGCGGCCTTCGCTGCGGCCGCGCCGTCGCTCTGCAGCTGGGAGCTATATAGGAATCAATGGTTGAGATAATTGAACGTGAAAGTGTACACAGAAAGGTGGTCTTCCCGTGAGCAAAGCTTTGGTTGCCTGCCAGGTGGATTTCATTCTGTTTCTCAAAAACCGCGGCTTTCCCGAGCTGGCATTGGCATTGGCGCGGGATATTGAAAAAGGGTTCTCCGAGCCGGACGTGCTGCATTGTGCCATGGGCATCGTGCTGTCCGAAGGTCTCGGCCGCGGTGTGGAAGCGCAAAAACAATTTGCCGAAGCCTGCCGGATTCATCCGGATTATCCGCAGGCCGCGCGGCTGGCGGCGTCCTATGCGCTGACGGCGGACGAATATGCGCATTACAACGAAGTTTTTATCAAGGCGATGGAAGGATCCCGAAAGTCAGGTTTATTCTTTGCAAAGCAAAAGAAGGATTTTTCCATCCGAAGCTCGCCGCAGGATGAGATGTACCGCAATCTATTGTCTGGTATGACATCAGCGGCGAAGGACCGTTCCGCGGTTTTTTATATGAATTATTACGATTGCGTAAAAAGCAAGCTGACGGCGAAGGCACTGAGCTATGGATCACTGATCACAGAGCTGGAAAAGCGTTCGCCCAGCCAGCCGTCACAAGCCACCAAGGATATGCGCGTTGCCGTGGTACGTGACAGTATTGAGCGGGGTATCGTGCTGGATCAGGAATTGGCGGGCATGCGCAAGGAATACGGTAAATTTGTGCCGGAAACTGAAAATCTGGTTTTGCAGGATGTGGTTAAGCAGTGTGAATACTATTTGGAGGCTGTGGATCCCTATGACGTTGTGGTGCTGAACTGGGCCGCCAGCCAATGTGTGGAGCTGAAACGGTACGAGGATTGCATCGCCTATGCCGATCGGGCGATCGAAGCGCAGCCGGAGGGCTACTATTTTCATTACCTCAACAAGGCGCGGGCGCTGTATAAAGCGGGACAGCCGGACAAGGCAGATGCACTGCTGCCGATGATCAGCCGTGAAGTAAACGACGCCCAGCTTATGGAAAGAGTCGAAGCGACAATCCATGACGGTGTGGATATGGAAACCCTTACGCTTTCGTCTTTAGCAGAATACTTCTATCATATGTTCGAAGGCAATCGCTATGCAGCAGACGACGAACTGAAAATCGCCGGGCAGGCAGGGCAGCAGGACAACTTACTGCGATTATTTGCGGAGCTCCGCGCTCGTCGCGCCATACCGTATGAAGTTGTGATGGATCTAATGACGCTGTATACGCCGGCGCTGCTGTACCATCAGCTGGTCAGCACGTTTGGTACCTTTGATCCGGCCGTGCTCGCCATGCTGTCCGATACCGCCCGTATGGCCGCGCAACAGTTCGGATACAGAGCGGAAGCGGCAGCGGAATTGTGCTGGTATTTTGCCTTATCCCCACAGACACAGGCCTTTACTGCGCCTTTGCTCAGCACATTGAAGACAAATGCCGACAAGCCGAGCATAGCCATTGCGGCAAAACGGACGATGCCCTTTCTGCCGGAGCTTCTCAAGCGATAGGGACTTCGTTGGGCACACATTTCCCCAATATCGTATACAGCAACAACCACCTGCAAAGAATATGGCTTCGCAGATGGTTGTTTATCGGATGGTCTGTTGTGTTTATTTGCCGGTTTGTCTGCGCAGAGATTCCGCTATTGCTGCAATTAAGGATGCATCTCCAGATATTTCTCTACCCTGTTTTGCGCGTTTTCGCGGATGTTGTAGAAGTAGAACGGGTAATCAAACGAATGGTATACCCCCGGAAGGCCCTGCAGCGAATACACGTTGGCGTCAACCGATTTGCAGACCACCACGCCTCTGGCGGTATCGACCTGCGCAGAAGCGAGGTTCATCACCGGCGTTAAATCGCACACCGCCATCGAGATGAGCCGGATCGAGCCCGCATTGTCCTCCTTGGGCGCTTCCGCTTCCGTCAATGTCCAGGAGATCGGGTTAATTGCAAGCGCGCCGGGGCGCACGATCGGGCTGAAGGTCACTCCTTCCGCCTCCGTGTTGTACGAGATAATAACGCCGGTATCGTC
>DAOPIR010000227.1:0-3355 GCA_035399245.1 Candidatus Limiplasma sp. | reverse complement strand
TATCATCGGCGTTATTTCCCAGCCCTTCAACATGATGGCACTGGATAATCCCTGGTCTAAGCTGAACATACTGTTCCTATTGTGCCTTGGTGTGCTGGCAATCGCCGGCATCCGCAAAAAGTGGCATTACAGCGAATTTTGGGCGCCTGCGCTGTGCTTTATCTTAGTGCTGGTACTGGATATTGATTACGGGTGGAAAGGCCTTGCGTTTATCCTGCTGCTGTATGCGGCACGCAAATCAAAAGGTGGCCTTGCCGCCACCTATTTGGCTTTTGCCGCCCTCTGGGGAACGACAAGCTATTCTGTTACATCGCTTTTCGGCTGGAAGCTCGGGTTTCTCAGCGGCAATATCTTTTCCCCGATTTTACAGATATTCTTCCGGATTCAAGCCATGGTCTGGCTGTCTCTCCCGCTGATTTTAATCGGTACCCACTCCCGTATCCGCATGCCGAAATGGCTGGGATACGGGCTGTACCCAATGCATCTGGTTGCGCTGATCCTCGCCGGGCTGATTGCCGGTATTCCATTTGCTACGTTTATTGCGCGGCTAGGAGTGCTGTAAGGGTTTTTGCGATCGCATCCAGAAACGCTTCGGAGCTGAGCGCCGTTGCCTCGCCGTCGTACAGGCGAACCAAATCTCCTGTCATCTCGCCGCCCTCAATCGTTTGCAGGGTGGCTTTTTCAAGCGTTTTTGCAAAGGCACACAGGTCGGTAAGGCCGTCCAGCTCGCCGCGCTTGTGCAGCGCGCCCGTCCACGCAAAGATCGTAGCAACGGGATTGGTGCTGGTCACCTCGCCCTTGAGGTGCTTGTAATAATGGCGGGTCACGGTGCCGTGCGCCGCCTCGTACTCAAACTGGCCGCCCGGCGACACGAGCACGCTGGTCATCATCGCAAGGCTTCCAAACGCCGTAGCGATCATATCGCTCATCACATCGCCGTCGTAGTTTTTCAGCGCCCAGATAAATCCGCCTTCGCTGCGCACCACACGGGCGACAGCGTCGTCGATCAGGGTGTAGAAATACTCGATGCCGGCTTCTTCAAACGCTTCCTTATATTGGGTTTCGTACAGCTCCGCAAATACGTCCTTAAAGTGGTGATCATATATCTTGGAGATCGTATCCTTGGTGGAAAACCACAGATCCTGCTTTTGATCTAACGCATAGCGGAAGCAGGAATGCGCAAAGCTGTAAATGCTGGAATCGATATTGTACAGACACTGCACAATGCCCGGGCCTTCAAAGTCAAAAATCGTCCGGGATTCCTGTGTACCGTCGGCTGCGGTATAGCGCATTTCCGCCTTGCCGGCCGCGGGCACGCGGAACTCCACATCCTTATACACGTCGCCGTATGCATGGCGGGCGATGGCGATCGGCTTTTTCCAGGTGCGCACCGTAGGCTTTATGCCATCAATCATGATCGGTTCGCGGAACACCGTGCCGTCCATGATCGCGCGGATGGTACCGTTGGGGCTTTTCCACATTTCCTTAAGATCGTACTCCTCCACGCGCTGTGCGTTGGGCGTGATGGTGGCGCACTTCACAGCCACGCCGTATTTTACGGCGGCATTGGCTGAATCTATCGTGATCTGATCATCGGTTTCGTCGCGTTTTTTCAAGCCCAGATCATAATATTCCGTTTTCAAATCCACATAGGGTAAAATCAGTTTATCCTTGATCATCTGCCACAGGACGCGTGTCATTTCGTCGCCGTCCATCTCAACAAGCGGGGTGGTCATGGGGATTTTCTGCATGATAATCTTACGTTCCTTTCTGTATACAAAAAACAAGTTGCTTCCCTATTGTACGGGGATGACAACTCGTTTTCAAGGCTGATACAGCAAAAGAACATCTGCTCAGGCAGTCGCCGCGCTAATCCGCCGCGGGCCGGAAGTGCATGCAGGCAAGCGGCATCCGGCTGGTTGCTACGCTTTTTTCAGCGCCTCAATTTCTTCTTTGGTCAACGGCCGCCACATGCCGCGTTTGAGATCGCCCAGCTTAAGCGGACCAAAGCGCACACGGCGGAGCATCATCACCTCATGACCGACGGCCTCCACCATTTTACGCACCTGTCGGTTTCGGCCTTCGTGAATGGTGATCATCATATCGGTATACGTTGATCCGGCTGTAATCACGCGTACCTTGGCACGGCTGGTGCGGCGGCCGTCGATCATTACGCCCTTGATGAGCCGGGATACTTCGTCGATCGTCACCTGTCCCGTAACACGTGCCAGATAGGATTTATCCACCTCTTTGGAAGGGTGCAGCATATGCTCGGTCAAATCGCCGTCGTTGGTGAGCAGCAGCAGACCTTCCGAATCGTAATCCAGCCGCCCCACAGGGTAGAGCCGCACGGGGTAATCCTTAAACTTGTCCAGCACCGTAGCGCGCCCTTCCGGATCGCTGGAGGTGGTTACCTCGCCTGCCGGTTTGTGGTAAAGGATATAGTGCTTTTCTGTTTCCGGCGTGATCTTTTTGCCGTTCACATACACGGTTTGGGTTTCATCCACCTGCACACCCATGGCCGTGACCACCTCGCCGTCCACCGTTACGCGGCCGTCGGCAATCAGCTTTTCACAGGCACGGCGCGAGGCTACGCCGCAGGCGGCCATATATTTCTGCAATCTCATAGTTTACACCCGTGTTTCTCCATATATTCCAACGTTTTGATCAACGCAATCTTCCCGTGGCTGTAGCTCAATCCGCCCTGCAGGTATACCGCAAACGGCTCGCGCAGCGGCGCATCGGCGCTGAGCTCTATGCTTGCGCCGGATACAAACGTACCCGCCGCCATGATAACCTGCTCCTGATAGCCGGGCATATCCCACGGTTCCGGCATGGCCATGCTGTCTACCGGCGACGCCGTTTGTATTCCCTCGCAAAACCGGATCAACCGCTCCGCTGTATCCAGCTCCAGCGCCTGAATAATATCGCTGCGCTGCGCGTCAAAACGCGGGGTTGTGTTGCTGCCAAGGCTGTCAAACAGCGCCGCGGCCAGCACGGCGGTTTTCAGCGCCTGCGCCACAACATGCGGGGCCATGAACAGCCCCTGATAAAACGGCTGGTATCCCGCCGCGTAGCTGCCGACCTCCAGCCCTACCGACGGTGCGGTCAGCCGGCAGGCAATCCGGTCGATCGCGGCATTCGGCCCCACGATGTAGCCGCCGGTGGGTGCAATCCCGCCGCCCGGGTTTTTAATCAGGCTGCCGATGCATATATCCGCACCGTAGTGCGTTGGCTCCTGCAGCTGGGTAAACTCGCCGTAGCAGTTATCCACCACAAGATAGGCCTTCGATTGTTTGCTTTTCAGCAGCTCTTTTAGCGGTGCAAAACCCGCAGGCATCAGCGGCGGACGCAT
>DAOPIR010000226.1:0-3355 GCA_035399245.1 Candidatus Limiplasma sp. | reverse complement strand
CCGAGAGTTCGGGGTCCGCGATCAGCTCGCGGAGCGTCGCCACAACGGCCTGCACGGCCTCGGGGTCGCCCGGGCCGTTGGAGAGGAACAGGCCGTCGGGACGGTATCGCAGGATATCTTCGGCGGTGCTGTCGTACGGCACTACGACGGTGTTGCAGCCGTGGCGGTTGAGCTCGCGGATGATGTTGAGCTTGATGCCGCAGTCGACACACACCACGGTGAAATCGGGTTTCTCGATATCCGAGCGCCACGGCGTTTTGCCGGACACGCGGGACACCGTGTCGTGCGGCAGCTGGTACGCGCGGATTTGTTCAAGAGCGTCCGCAGCAGAGGTTTCCGGCTTGCAGATCATCGCCCGCTGGCTGCCTTCGTTGCGGATCATACGGGTAATCTTACGCGTGTCCACACCCTGAATACCCGGGATATGGTAGGTTTCCAACAGATGTCCCAGCGTTTGCGCAGAGCGGAAGTTGGATGGAATATCGTTGTATTCGCGCACCACCATCGCGCCCATGGTAGGGGTTTTGGTCTCGAAATCGTCGTCACAGATGCCGTAGTTACCGATCAGCGGATAGGTCATCACGACCATCTGCTCGGTGTAACTGGGGTCGGATACGATTTCCTGATAGCCGACCATCGAGGTATTGAAAACCATTTCACAGAGAACCTCGTCCGTGGCGCCAAAGGAGCTGCCGATGAACTCCGCGCCGTTTTCCATGACCAGTTTCCGTGTCAGCCTTGCCATAGTATTTCGCCTCCGACCATTGTCATTTCACACATTCCCGTCACCCGCATACCGTCAAACGGCGTTGCATGCCCCCTGGAGAAAAATTCCTCGGGACGGATGACCCATTCCCGATCCAGGTCCAGCACCGCCAGATCGGCAGGCTGCCCGGCCTCCAGCGTTTTGCGCGGGAGACAAAATCGCTCGCGCGGCGCATCGATCATCAATTCCAGCAGCCGTGAAAACGGCAGGATGCCGGGCTTCACCAGCCCTGAATACAGCACCGCAAACGCGCACTCCAGCCCCACGACACCCATCAGGCTGCCTTGCAGCCCGCGCGATTTTTCCGCGGCGGTGTGCGGCGCGTGATCGGTGGCAATCATGTCGATGGTGCCATCCAGCAGGCCTTCGATCAGCGACTGCTGATCGGCCTTGGTGCGCAGCGGCGGGTTCATTTTAAAGCGGCCGTCTTCTTGTAAGTCGTCCTCACACAGCAGCAGGTAATGCGGCGCGGTTTCACAGCTTACGTCCACGCCCTCGGCTTTTGCGCTGCGGATGAGGGCGACGCTTTCCTTGGTGGAGATATGGCATACATGGTACTTGCAGCTTGTCTCCTTTGCCAAACGCAGGTCACGTTCCACCTGCCGCCATTCACTCTCGGACGATATCCCCTTGTGTCCGTGGTGACGGCAGTACGCTCCGTCGTGGATGTAGCCGCCGTTAAGCAGATCGTTTTGCTCGCAGTGGGCGGCGATCAGGCTGCCGGTCTTTTGCACCTGCTCCATCGCACCGCGCATCATGCTTTCGCTCTGGACGCCGCGTCCGTCGTCCGAAAATCCGACGACAAGGGGCGCAAGCGCCTGAAAATCCACATATTCCTTGCCCCGCTGCCATTTGGTGATGCAGGCATAAGGTTTTACGTGCACACGGGCGTCACGGCGGATAATCTCCGTTTCTTCGGCCAGTGTTTCCAGGCTGTCCGGCGTCGGGCTGAGGTTTGGCATGGCGCATACATCGGTGTAACCGCCGTGTGCTGCCGCGCGCGTGCCGGTTAAGATTGTCTCCTTATACGAAAAACCCGGTTCCCGCAAATGAACGTGAATATCTGCGAAACCGGGAATAACAACTTTGCCGGAAAGGGAAATAACGGGCGCATTGCTTTGTGCGGTCGGTGACGGAAGAGGAAACAGCTTTCCCTTGCTGATTATCAAGTCACCTTTCAAGAGCGATTGCTTTGTGTAAAGCATGGCTCCTTTGAGCACAGCGTCCAAGCGTCCGTCTCCTTTCGTACAAGGAATGCTTTGGTATATTCAACTGTGTATTATATCGGAAGTTCGCCTGGTTGTCAATGGATAAAACGAATTAAATTCCTGCATATTATATTGCGAAAGTGGGAAATATACATAGTTAAAAATGAAATAGTGAAAGAATATTATTGATATATAAGGGATGTCAATAGTATTCTTTCAATGTATAATAATGCGGACTATGTGAATGAATATACTATAGTGATGAAAACATTTCGGTTTCAAACTGGTGAAACGGAATACCTTCGGTCGGCTCCTGGCGCAGCAGACGGTCGATGTGCTTGAGCAGCGGAAACTGATCGGCTTGCAGCTTGCCGTCTGCAATGGCCCGGGTTACGGCGCTGATCAGCCGCTGTGTGATGGCGACGGATTCCAGCGTAACGCCGCTTAATTCCTGCATGGCCTGCACAAAGGTCAGCCCGCGTCCCAGCAGCGTGCCGAGCTTGCGGGTGCGGCCGCCGAAGATGGTTACGTACAGGTCGCCGGCGCCATACACAATGTTTTCCGCGCCGCCGCCCGCATAGCGCAATAGTGCGCCCATCTCGCGCACGCTCTGGCCAAACAGCGCCGCTTGCGGATTGTACGCCGGTGTGCAGCCGATACCTTCCACCTGCTCCTGCATGCCCACGGCCAATGTAACCCCGAGGGCATAGGCGTTTTTCATGGCTACGGCGCACTCCACGCCCACCACATCCGCAGACAGGCTGATGTGATAATACTCCGTTTCCAGCAGCGCTTTCAGCTGCCGCAATATGGCGGGATCCTCGCCGCAAAACGCCACGGCGCTGTGGCGGCGGTCGGCCAGCTCATAGCTGGTGCAGGGGCCGCCGATCGCGTTGAAGGACAGCGGCCGGTGCGATTGCTGCTGATAATATACGGGGAATGGCAGCAGGGAGCCGTCTTCCTGATCCAACAGCCCTTTCGTGACGGACAGCACCGGTACACCGTCGGGGATTATCGGAATCACATGCTCCAAAAACCAGTCCACGCCAAAGCTGCTCACGCCGCCGATCACTGCGTCGGCACCCTGCAGCGCGTCGTGCAGATTGTCAACCTGATAATACTGCACAGCTTCCGGCAGCGGCCGTTTCATGGTAAGATGGGTGTGGTGGCGTACCGCGTAATCGATGATCTCACGATCCAGCGGCGTGCCGACAATCCGCACCGTATGCCCGTTATCGCAGGCGGGCACGCTCATGGCCGATCCCATCATGCCGGCGCCGACAATGGTAAGGATGCTCATGCTCAGTCCTTCTTCCTTAATATGCGAAGTATCTATAGTATGGCAGGCTGGCGGGGGCGCGTCAATGGATACAGGCAAATA
>DAOPIR010000225.1:0-3370 GCA_035399245.1 Candidatus Limiplasma sp. | reverse complement strand
CCTTTGAGCAGAGCATCTCCATCCCTTTGCAGGATGACGCTTTTGACAGCATCCGCGAGGAATATGCCGCCATGCTGCAAAATCAGCTCGCCAAGGGCAATAACGGGCTGGTCAAAACCAAGTTCCTCACCTTCGGCATCGAAGCGGAGACCATCAAAACGGCCAAACCCCGGCTGGAACGCATCGAGATCGATATTCTGAACAATTTCAAGCGTCTGGGCGTGGCGGCGGAAAGCCTGAACGGCAAGGAACGTTTACGGCTCATGCACTCCATCTTCCACATGGATACGAAGGAAAGGTTCGCCTTCGAGTGGGACTGGCTTCCGCGCTCGGGACTGTCCACCAGGGATTTCATCGCGCCTACGGGCTTCGAGTTTCGCAACGGCCGCCGCTTTCGCATGGGCGGCAAGCTGGGATCGGTAAGCTTTCTGCAAATCCTCGCGCCGGAATTGAACGACCGAATGCTGGCGGATTTCCTGAACATGGAAAGCAGCCTGATCGTGACCATGCACATCCAGTCCATCGACCAGACGGCGGCAATCAAGCAGATCAAGCGCAAGATCACCGATCTGGATCGTTCCAAAATCGAAGAGCAGAAAAAGGCCATCCGCTCCGGCTACGACATGGATATTATCCCTTCCGATCTGGCGACCTACGGCAGCGAGGCGAAAAAGCTTCTGCAGGATCTGCAAAGCCATAACGAGCGCATGTTTCTGGTGACGTTTCTCGTGATGAACACCGCTGATACCCGCCAGCAACTGGAAAACACGGTATTTCAGGCACAGGGTATCGCGCAGAAATACAACTGCGCGCTGGAACGGCTGGATTTTCAGCAGGAAAAGGCGTTGGTTTCCTCCTTGCCGCTGGGCTTCAACCAGATTGAGATTCAACGGGGATTGACCACGAGTTCCACGGCGATCTTCGTACCGTTTACCACGCAGGAGCTGTTTCAAACGCAGGGCGAACCGCTGTACTATGGCCTCAATGCCCTCAGCAACAACCTGATCATGGTGGATCGCAAGAAGCTGAAGAATCCCAACGGCTTGATTCTGGGTACGCCCGGTTCGGGCAAATCCTTCAGCGCCAAGCGGGAAATCGCCAACAGCTTTCTCATCACGAAGGACGACATCATTATCTGCGACCCGGAGGGTGAGTACGGCCCGCTGGTTCACCGCCTGCAGGGGCAGGTGGTCAAGGTTTCGCCCACCAGCGAGCATACCATCAATCCCATGGACATCAATCTGAACTACAGCGACGATGAAAGCCCGCTGTCGCTCAAGTCCGACTTTATCCTGAGCCTGTGCGAGCTGATTGTCGGCGGGCGCGACGGATTGCAGCCGATTGAGAAAACCGTGATCGACCGTGCCGTGCGTCTGGTGTACCGCAAGTATCTGGCCGATCCAACGCCTGAAAACATGCCCATTCTGGGTGATCTGTATAACGCGCTGCTCAAGCAGGAGGAGAAGGAAGCGCGGCTAATCGCAACCGCTTTGGAAATTTATGTTTCCGGCTCCCTCAACGTATTCAACCACCATACCAACGTGGACATCCAGAACCGGCTGGTCTGTTACGACATCAAGGAACTGGGCAAACAGCTTAAGAAAATCGGTATGCTGATCGTGCAGGATCAGGTATGGGGACGGGTGACGGCGAACCGCGCCGACGGCAAAGCCACACGGTATTACATGGATGAAATGCATCTGCTGCTCAAGGAGGAACAGACGGCGGCGTACAGCGTGGAGATTTGGAAACGATTCCGCAAATGGGGCGGCATTCCCACGGGCATTACGCAGAACGTCAAGGATTTGCTGGCTTCCCGTGAAATTCAGAACATCTTTGAAAACTCCGACTTCGTGTACATGCTCAATCAGGCGGGCGGCGACCGGGAGATTCTCGCCCGGCAGCTCAATATTTCCCCGCATCAGCTTTCCTACGTTACGCACAGCGGCGAGGGCGAAGGGCTGTTGTTCTACGGGAACGTCATTTTGCCCTTCTCCGACAAGTTCCCTCGGGATACGGAGCTATACCGCATCATGACGACGAAGCCGAACGAGACGCAATCGGAGGTGAGCGTATGACCTGGCTGTGGATTGCGCTGGGGGTGTTTTTAATCCTCATGTTCATCATGGCTTTAGGCGCTTGCAGGCTCGCCGCAGAAGCAGATGAACGAATGCGGCAGGCGTTCGAAATCATGATGGAAGGCCGTTTGCAAAACGCGGACGGCTTTTCCTGTAGGGAGGCAGGCAACGCCGATGAATCGTAAAACGGGTACGCGGCTGCGGTTCTCGGACGCAGAACAGGCGGAGAATTTTGAAAGCACACCCGTTCAAATGAATCGTCGCAAGGGCAAGCCGCCCAAGGCACCGCCTGATGAGCATTTCCAGAATGAAGTGCCCAAGATGGCCTCGGATGCTGATTCTCCGCCAACGACCCGTTCCCGTCTGCACTTTGCGGATGACGAGACGGTAAATCCCGCCCTTCAGAAAGCGAAAGCAAAGGCCGACATCGCCGCTGCCAAGCTTACGAAAGCGAAAGCACGCATCCCCAAGAAGAAAGCCATGTCTATTGCCCGTGCAACGGATAAAGCTACAGGAAAAACCAAAACGCGCCTGCGTTTCGAGGAAAAAGCAAAAGGAGCGCCATCTATGCATACTCCTGTTGTGACCCGTTTGCCTGTATCGGAACTGCATCATCAGATCAGCAAGGCAGAGGAAGAAAACACCGACGTGGAAGCCGCCCATCACAGTGCGGAGACTGCCGAAGGCATGGGTCGGTTTGCCGCTCACTCCTACCGGGCGCAGAAGCTGAGACCCTATCGGCAGCTGGAGGCGGCGGAACGCAGGCTGGACAAGGCGAATCTCCGTGTCCTGCAAAAACAGGAGCCGCTTTCCAGCAATCCGTTCTCCCGCTGGCGGCAGAAGCAGGCGATCAAGAAAGCCTATACGGCATCCAAAACGGCGGGCGGCATGACGCAGCGCACAGTCCGGCAGAACCTTCGGCAGCGGGCTGTTCACGGTATCAAGCGCATGTTTGTCCGCAACAAAAAGACCTATATTCTGGGCGGTGCGCTGTTTCTGGTCATGGCTATGGTCATGAACGGCTTATCCTCCTGCACGCCGCTGGTGCAGGGCGGTTTGCAGGCGCTTGTTATTGCGACCTATCCTGCCGAGGACACGGATATTCTGGCCGCTGAACGGTACTACAAGGGGCTGGAAGATGAACTGCAAAGCCAGATTGACCGCTATGCGGCAGACCATCCGCAGTACGACGAATTCCTGTATGAAATTGATGATATCTGGCACGATCCCCATGCCTTGATCTCGCTGGTATCCGCGCACGCCAACGACGAATGGACAATCGATGACGTGTA
>DAOPIR010000224.1:0-3398 GCA_035399245.1 Candidatus Limiplasma sp. | reverse complement strand
CCTGCCGGTGCTCTCCGCCATCCTGAAGGATCACGACGCACGGGCCTTGTACCTGTTTCCCACCAAGGCGCTGGCGCTGGACCAGGCGGGATCGCTGTACGATCTGATCGAAGCGATGGACGTGGACGTGAAGGCATACACCTACGACGGCGACACGCAGGCGGCTGCGCGCAAGGCCATCCGGCAGGCGGGGCACATCGTGGTGACCAATCCCGATATGATGCACAGCAACATTCTGCCGCACCACACCAAATGGGTGAAGCTGTTTGAAAACCTCCAATACATCGTCATTGACGAAATCCACACCTACCGCGGTGTGTTCGGCAGCCATCTGGCAAATGTCCTGCGGCGCCTGATCCGCCTGTGCGAATTTTACGGAAGCAAACCGCACTTTATCCTCTGCTCGGCAACCATCGCCAATCCGGCGGAGCTGGGCGAGATGCTTACCGGCCGGCCGATCGTGAAGATCGACAACAACGGTGCGCCGGTAGGGGAAAAGCACTTTGTGTTTTACAATCCGCCGGAGATCAACAAGCGGCTGGGCATCCGCAAAGGCGCGGTGAACGAAACGCGTGCGATTGCCGAACGGCTGCTGAAAAATGATATTCCGACCATCGTGTTTGCTAAAAGCCGCGTACAGGTGGAGGTACTGACACGCTACCTGAAAACCAGCGGCAAAAACCAGGATCTGGTGCGCGGCTATCGCGGCGGATATTTGCCCAGCGAGCGGCAGGGCATCCAGCGCCAGCTGCGTGCAGGGCAGATTAAGCTGGTTGTCTCCACAAACGCGCTGGAGCTTGGCGTAGACATCGGCGCGCTGACGGCCTGCGTGCTGTGCGGCTATCCGGGTACCATTGCAAGCACTTGGCAGCAGGCGGGGCGCGCGGGCCGGCGCAATGAAACGTCGCTGACCATCATGGTTGCTTCCTCTGCGCCGATCGACCAGTATATTGTCAGCCATCCGGAGTACTTCCTCACGCAGTCGCCGGAGCATGCGCTGCTGCATCCGGACAACCTGTACATCCTGCTGTCGCATATCAAGTGCGCGGCGTATGAGTTGCCGTTTGAGGATGGCGAAACCTTCGGCAATGTAAAGGATACCGCGCAGTTCTTAGACTATCTGGCAGAGAGCGGCATCCTGCGCCACGTGGGCAGCCGCTATCATTGGTCTGCGGAGGAGTTCCCTGCCAGTGAGATCAATCTGCGCTCGGCTACGGCGGAAAACTTCGTGATCGTAGATATTTCCAATCCGGCGCACCACCGCGTGATCGGCGAGATGGACCGCTTTACGGTACCGATGCTGCTGCATGAAAACGCGATCTATCTGCATGGCGGCAACCAGTACCAGGTGGAAAAGCTCGACTTCGACGCCTGTAAGGCTTACATCCGCGCGGTGGACGTAGATTATTACACCGATGCGGATATGAACGTTTCCATCGGCGTACTGGACGAGATGAAGGAAAAAACGATGGCCTGCGGCACGCAGCTGACACTGGGCGAGCTGAAGGTGACCACTATTGTTAAAATCTTTAAGAAGATGAAGCTCGATACGCATGAGAACCTCGGTTTCGGCGAGGTTCGGTTGCCGGAAACCAATATGCACACCGTCGGCATGTGGTGGACGGTGCCTGACAGCATCTCGGGCAAGTACGGCAACGACGAGCTGCAAAACGCGATGATGGGTATCGCCAATCTGCTGGCGATCGTTGCGCCGATCTATCTGATGTGCGCGCCGCGCGACATCAAGATTGTCTATCAGGTCAAGGCACCGCACACCGACAGGCCGACCGTTTTCCTGTACGATCAGTATCCCGGCGGCATCGGCCTGAGCGAAAAGGCCTATGAAATGCAGGAACTGCTGCTGGAGCATGCACTGAGCATTGTGGAAAGCTGCGACTGCGAGGACGGCTGCCCCAGCTGCGTGGGACCGCTGCAAAATGATGGAGTAAGCGGCAAAACAGCTGCCATCAGAATTTTGAGGGAGCTGTTGTCCGTATGCCAAACCTAAGCGATAAGCTGCGTATGATGGGCGCCGAAACCAAAGCGCCGGCAGTGCAGCCACAGCGGGAAGAGCCCAAGGATTGCTATCGGATCAGCGAGCGGTATCCGATCGAAGCATTTCCCGATGCCCGGCATATGAGCGCGAATATTCTGCGCGAAATATACGGAGTTTCGTTTCCTGCGTCCGTGCGGATGCAGGATATCCTGTTTTTGGATACGGAAACCACGGGCCTGTCGCGCGGCGCAGGAACGGTGGCGTTTTTGGTGGGCGTGGGTTATTTTACCGAGCATCATTTTGTGGTTGAACAGTATTTAATGCGGGATTACGATGAAGAGCTGTTTATGCTTGAGGATATCGCAAGCCTGCTGCAAAGCTTTCCGGTACTGGCAACATTTAACGGGCGTACGTTTGATATGCCCATCTTGCAAACCAGACTGCTGCTCAACCGCCATCAGGAGACATCCGAAAGCGTACATGCCGATGTGCTGTTTCCCTCGCGAAGGGTATGGAAGCTTCGGCTGAAGCAATGCACGCTGCAGCGCCTGGAGGAAACCCTGCTGGGAATTGAGCGGGAGGATGATATCCCGGGAGCGCTGATCCCGCAAACGTATTTCCAGTACCTTAAAAACCGGGACTTCGAACCCATTCGCCGCATTATGGTGCATAACCGGCAGGATATCGTCAGCCTTTCCCAGCTGTTTTTCTTTTTATGCAGACTTTATGATAAACCGGAAACCGCCGCCGCGCCGGAAGACCTGTTTTCACTGGCGGAAACGCTGCACAAGCACGGCGAAATCGCCAAAGCAAAAAAATGCTACCGTATGTCGGCAAGGGACGATATGCGGCCATATGCCTTTCACGCGCTGGCCGCGCAGGAGAAACGCGAGGGCCATACACAGCGCGCAGTGAAGCTGTATACGACGATGTTCAATCGCAAGGAAGACGTGGTAGACGTGTGCATTGCGCTGGCAAAACTTTACGAACACCAGCTGAAAGATTATAAGCAAGCACTGCTGTATACACGCCAAGCGCTGCTGATCTTGGCGGAGCCCGGGCTGATCATTGATGAAACTGTACAAACAAAGCGAAATACGCTACAATACCGATATGCACGTTTGCATCGGAAAATATCGGGAGGTTCGGATTCATGAGTTTTATGGCAAGCTTGAAGGCCCAATCGGCAGCGAGAAAATATCAAAGCGGGGATGTAGCAGGGGCAGAAAAACTATATGATGAAGCGATGTCCATGGGATTGAAAGATCCTCGGTACATTATCAGCTATTCGGTATTGCTGCTGCGTACCGGCGAGTATCAAAAGTCAAGAGAACTGCTGGTGGCAAACCAGAAAAATCCATTGCTCACCGCGGAATCCCGCCGTCAGCTGCATATTAACTAT
>DAOPIR010000223.1:0-3418 GCA_035399245.1 Candidatus Limiplasma sp. | reverse complement strand
CGGGCTGGGGTATGCGTCGACGGTGCTGTATCCCGAGCTGTTTTTGTACCTTCCGGCGGTGTTCCGGCTGTGCGGCGTATCGCTGATGGCGGCCTATCAGGTGTTTATATTCCTGATCAATCTGGCCACGTTGCTGATCACCTACCATGCCGTAAAGCGGCTGACGGGCAAGGCGACCGTCGGGCTGATTACGAGCCTTGTGTATGCGCTGGGCGTCAACCGCATGATTACGCTGTACACGCGCGCGGCCATCGGCGAGGCGCTGGCGCTGCTGTTTTTCCCGTGCGTGATGCTGGGCATGGCGGAGGTGCTGCACCGCGGCAAGCTGTCCAAGTGGCTGATCGTGGGCATGACGGGGCTGATACAGACCCACGTGGTCAGCGTGGAGATCGCGGCCATTGCCTGCGCCGCCTACACGGTGATTGCCGTTGTGCTGCGCAAAACAACGGGTAAAAACCTGCTGCGCCTGCTGGCCGCCGCGGGAATCACGGTGCTGATCAACCTGTGGTTTTTAGTGCCGTTTGCCCGCTTTGCGCCGGAGGACCTGCGGATGTTCAACTACACGAAGCGCACCATGTGCTACGCCGTGTATCCCGCGCAGTGGTTTGCCTCGTTTGTCAATCCTTTCGGCAAGGCCCGGTATCTGGGCACCACGGCGGAGATGCCGCTGTCGGTGGGGACGCTGCTGGGCGTGGGCATTTTGCTGTATATTCTCTTTCACCCCAGGGATGACCGCACGCTGCGCAGCGTGGGCCATGTGTCGCTGGGCTTCGGACTGGCGGCGCTGGTGATATCCTCCACGCTGTTTCCGTGGACGTATGTCGCAAAGATTCCCGTGCTGGGAGATCTTATGTATGCGGTGCAGTTTCCGTGGCGCTATCTGGGCATTGCGGGGTTCTTCCTCTCGCTGGTGTTTGCCGTGGCGGCCTACAGCGCCGGCGGGACGCACAGCCGGCTGCTGATTGCGGCGTGCGTGGTGCTGGCGGTGTTCAACATCGCGCCGTTTGTGGACCAGTACATCCAGTCGGATGACGTGACGTATACCATGCAGGCCAAGTACGACATGGATACCGTTACGGATGACACCATATGGGACTATTGCTACGCCGATACGGACTTTGACGCGCTGGAAAACCTGCCCATGCGGATCACCGCGCCCGACGGCGTGGCCATCACCGGTTTTTCCAAGCACGGCACGCACATCACCTTCACCTACGCCGCCGATACCGCGCAGACCGTAACCTTGCCGCTGTACCTGTACCCGGGCTACCGTGCCCTGCTGGACGGTACGCAGGAGCTTACGCCCACCGACGGCGATAACCACCTGCTCACCCTCGCCCTGCCCGCCGGCGAGGGCACCGTAACCGTGTGGTATGCGGGATTTTGGTACTGGAACGCGGCAAACTTCGTGTCGCTGTTCACGATGCTTGCGCTGGCGGTGTGGGCGGGAGTTCGGCGGAGGAAGAAAATCGCATGAGATAATATTTTGGTTTTCTGAAAGAACAACTTGCGAATCAAAACTTTCAAGAAGAATATAATACGTTTGAATCGGAAATTTCCGTTATGCAGGCTTTGCCGGATGCGCCAAAAGAAACCGGCATTACGCAAGAGCAACCGGTACAGCGCACTGGAATGAATCAAGCGAATATCAGCAAACTGTAAAACGGGTATGTTTAATGCTTTCTGTTTTTTTCTACAGTCATATTTCTTGTCCCACCGCTTGACAAAACAAAATCCATGCTTTATAATCCGCATTGTATACAGCAAACCGATGAGGCGAAGATCAAACCGCGATGCGCGCCTACAGAGAGCAGGGGACGGTGGAAGCCCTGCGGAAAGCGGCACGGCAAATGGATCGCCGAGGGAATGGAGAGCCCTGCGGGCAGCGGATGGGGAGAAATCCTTAGAAGCGGCACAGCAGGTCGTACCCGGACCGTAGGCCTGCGTTAAAGGCAGAGAATGTGTTGGCATTTTCGTAAAGAGGGTCTTTCAAACAGACCAAGCAAGGTGGTACCGCAGGCATTTCAGCCCTGTCCTTCAGATGAAGGACAGGGCTTTTCTTATTCTGGGGTAACCGCTGATCCAATCCCCCGCACGCTGCCGGTTATATTTCCACCAGCTTGCACTTACGGAAACCTTGACGTAGCGCTGCTACTACTGCGGTTTCCGCAAGCACAACCTGATGAAAATCTAATCCGTCATCGCACAGGCGCTTGCATCATCGCTTACCCCTAATCCACTCCATTTCCTTGCTTCCTTTCCTTTGCGAAACGGCAACCGGCGGACGGCGAACTGACGAACCGTTCCACCACGACCGGGGACATCTCCCCCCCACACTCCGGCAATACTCTGCCGAATAAAAGAAGGAATGGTGATTTTCAATGGCACAGAAACGTGAAATGGTAGCAACCAAGGAATCCGGATTTTCGATCTCCGACCTCATTCTGGTCGCGGTGCTACTGGCCGCGGGCGCGGTGCTCAAGGCTATGCTTCCCGTCAATTTCCTGGGCATGAAGCCCAATTTCGTAATTGCGATGTACTGCCTGGCCATCCTGCTGATCCAGGTGGATACGCTCAAAACACGGCTGCTGCAGGCGCTGATTATCGGCGTGCTTGCGGGCGCTATCTGCCAGTTCCTGCCCGGTACCCCGTGGCTGAACCTGATCTCCGAGCCGGTGGGCGGCGTGGTGATGGGCCTGATGCTGGGCGTGAACATGAAGATTAAAAAGGTTGACCTGAGCGCAGCGGGCGCCACGCTGGTGGCCACCATCGCCAGCGGCTCCACGTTTATCGCAAGCCTGTTCGTGTTCAACGGCGTGCCCGCCGAAAACCTCAAGGCGTACATCCCCGTCGTGCTGCTGACCGCGGTGATCAACGCCGTGATCGTGCAGATCCTTTACCTCCCGCTTAAAAAAATCCTCAAAAAATAGGAGAAACCATGATTTCGATCGACGAGTTAACCTTCCGCTATGACGGCGGCGCCGGTGATGCGCTCAAATCCGTAACCCTGCACATTGACAGGGGCGGCTTTGTGGGCATCATCGGCCCGTCCGGCGCGGGCAAAACCACGCTGCTGTGCGCGGTGAACGGCATCATTCCCCACCATTTCAAGGGGGACTATTACGGCGCCGTCACCGTGGACGGCCGTGATACGTTTGCCGTAAGCCTGACCGATTTAAGCCTTACCGTCGGCACGGTGTTTCAGGATGTGGAAAGCCAGCTGATCAGCGCCGTTGTGGAGGACGAGCTGTACTACGGGCTGGAGAACTTCGGCATTCCCAAGGCCGAGGCCGACCGGCGCGTGGACACGGTGCTCAGGCAGATCGGCATCGAAAGCCTGCGCCGCCGCGCCATCAGCTCGCTGTCGGGCGGGCAGAAGCAAAAGGTCGCCATCGCGGCGGTGCTTTCGTTGCGCCCG
>DAOPIR010000222.1:0-3480 GCA_035399245.1 Candidatus Limiplasma sp. | reverse complement strand
CTGTAAAAGCAGGTGCGGCCTTCCGAAAAGCTGATCTGCAGGCTTTCGCGGTTCATGTACGCCAGCGTCAGCACTTCGTGAGTTACGTAATCCTGCACGATGGCGGGGATCAGGCCTTTTTCGTCAAATTTCAATGCTTCGATGATGCTTTGATCGATCATAAAATCCTCCGTTATACTCGCATGGGGACGCCGTGTTCCTTCAGCATCCGCTTGAGCTCCTTAATATCTACCTCACGGGAATGAAAGATACTCGCGGCCAGCCCCGCGTCCACACGCGGCAGCTGGAATAGCTCGATAAAGTCCTCCGCTTTGCCCGCGCCGCCTGATGCGATGACCGGCAGCTTTACCGCATCGCCGATGGCGGTGAGCATTTCCAGATCAAACCCGCCGCGCACACCGTCGGTATCGATGGAGTTGACCACCACCTCGCCCGCGCCGGATTGTTCGCCGAACTTGACCCATTCTACGGCGTCCATGCCGGTGTCCTCGCGGCCGCCCTTAGCGAAGATGTGAAAGCTGCCGTCTACACGTTTGATGTCCATGGACAGTACCACGCACTGATCGCCGTAGCGCTTGGCAGCCTCAGCAATCAGGCGGGGATTTTTAATTGCGCCGGAGTTGACGCTCACCTTGTCCGCGCCGCATTTGAGCACGCGGTCGAAATCGTCCAGACTGTTGATGCTGCCGCCGACCGTGAGCGGGATGAACACCTGCGCCGCCACGCGCCTGAGCACGTCGGCAAACAGCGGCCGGCCCTCGAAGCTCGCGGTGATATCGTAAAACACCAGCTCGTCCGCGCCGGATTGGTTGTAAAACGCGGCGAGGGCCACGGGATCCTCAATGTCGCGCAGACCTTCAAAGTTTACGCCCTTCACCACGCGGCCGTTTCTGACATCCAGACAGGGAATGATTCGTTTCGTCAGCATCAGTTTTCTCCTTTAGCGATGTCCAGCGCCCGTTTGAGCGAAAGTTTGCCGTCGTACAGCGCCTTACCGATGATCGCGCCGTAGCCGTTCAAATCGCGCAGGGCGATAAGCTCCTCTTCAAAGGAAATTCCGCCCGACGCGATCACGTTCAGCCCCTTGATGGCTTGCAGCTGTTTGTAGGCTTCCAGATTGGTGCCCTGCAGCAAACCGTCCTTGGAGATGTCGGTGTAGATTACGGTGGAAATCCCCGCGTCGCGCAGCTGCTGGCAGAACGCGAAGCCTTCCAGATCGGATACGTTCGTCCAGCCGTGGATGGCAACCTTGCCGTTTTTCACGTCCACGCCGGCGGCCAGCCGGTCGCCGTAGCGCTTGCCCATGCGCTCGGTAAAAGCGAAATCCTCCACGGCAATGGAGCCGAGGATGACCCGCTTTACACCCATTTTTAAGTATTCTTTAATTGTGCGCTCGTCGCGGATGCCGCCGCCGACTTCGATATCCAACGGCAGCTTGCACAAAGCCTGGATGGCCTCGCGGTTCTTCGGGCTGCCGTCCCTGGCACCGTCCAAGTCCACCACATGCAGGCAGGCAGCGCCCGCGTACACGAAGCCCTTGGCCGTTTCCACGGGATCGGAAGAATATACGGTCATGCGGTCGTAATCGCCCTGCTGCAAGCGCACTACTTGCCCGTCGCGCAGGTCAATTGCGGGAAAAATCAGCATGTTATTGCACTCCTTTGGCAAAATTGGTCAGGATTTTCAGGCCAATCTCGCCGCTTTTTTCGGGGTGAAACTGCGTGCCGGCCACGTTTTTGTTGCGCACGATGGCCGTAAGCGGAATGCCGTACTGCGCGGTGGCGACCAATGCTTCGTCACAGTCGGCGGCGTAGAAGCTATGCACGAAGTATACGAACGCGCCTTGCTCAATGCCCTTAAGCAGCGGATCATCCGGTTTTTGGATGTCCAGACTGTTCCAGCCCATGTGCGGCACCTTGCGCTCGCCCACGTAGGGGGCCATGCTTTCCACGTGGCCGTGGATTAGGCCCAGGCCCTCGTGCTCGCCGTATTCAAAGCTCTTATCAAAAAGCAGCTGCATGCCGAGGCAAATCCCCAGCAGCGGCTTGCCCAGCGCGGCCTGCTCCTTCACGAGCGAGTCCAGCCCGAAGCCGTGCAGCTTGTCCGCCGCGTCGCCGAACGCGCCCACGCCGGGCAGGATGATTTTATCGGCTTGGCGCAGGGTTTCCGCGTCGCGGGTGACTACACCTTCCATACCGATGTGTTTGAGGGAACAGGTGAGGGAATAGAGGTTGCCGACGCCGTAGTCGATAATTGCGATCATGCTTTGCCTCCCAGCGTGCCTTTGGTGGAGGGAATGTCGTTGGCAAAGGCGGGATCAACGGCCACGGCAGCCCGCAGCGCACGGCCTGTGCCCTTGAACATGGCCTCTAAAATGTGGTGGCAGTTTTCCCCGGAAAGCTGGCGCAGGTGCAGCGTGATGCGCGCCTCCCGCGTGAGTGCCAGAAAGAACTCCTTGCCGAGCTCGATGTCGAACGTACCCACCTTCTGTGCGGGGAAATTAGCTTGGTAACCCAGCGTGCCGCGTCCGCTGAGATCCACGGCAACGAGTACCAGCGCTTCATCCATGGGCAGTGTGCAATCGGCAAAGCGGGTCACCCCGCGCAGATTGCCCAGCGCTTCCTTGAGGGCTTGCCCCAGCGCGATGCCGATATCCTCCACGGTGTGGTGGTCGTCCACCTGCGTGTCGCCCGTGCAGGAGAGTGTAAGGTCAAAGCGCGCGTGCTTGGCAAGCAGCGTGAGCATGTGGTCCAAAAAACCGCAGCCGGTGCGGATGTCGGACGTACCCTTGCCGTCCAGATTGAGCGTCAGGGCAATGTCGGTTTCCGCCGTGGCGCGGTTTACGGTCGCGATTCTCATGCGGTGACCTCCTTTAGAAGCTCCTGTGTCTTGTCCAGCAATATTTGCATCTGTGCAGCGCTGCCGACAGTGATGCGTACGTAATTGGTAAGCGTCGGATCGCCGAAATAGCGTACCAGCACGCCTTTTTGTTTTAAACCCTTGTAATAGGCTTCGCCTGTGATGCCGGGCGGGGATGCAAACAGAAAGTTGGAAGCGCTGTTAAGCACCGTGAAGCCGAGCGCCCGCAGATCGGCGGCGCTTTGCTCCCGCTGGGCTGCGATGCCGCTGACACAGGTGTTAAAGTATTCCTTGTCCCGCATGGCTTCGATGCCCGCCAACAGTGTCAGGCTGTTGATGGAATAGGGATTGAAGGAATTCTTGATACGGTTCAGGTCGTCGATGATCTCCGGTGAAGCCAGCACGTAGCCCAGCCGCCCGCCGGCCAGCGAACGGGACTTGGAGTAGGTGCGCACGATCAGCAGGTTGGGGTATTTCTTCAGCAGCGGCAGGCAGGTTTGTCCGCCGAAATCGATATACGCCTCGTCAATCAATACCACATTATCCGGATTCGTTTGCACAATGCGCTCGATGTCCGCAAGCGGCATGGCAAGCGAGGTAGGCGCGTTGGGATTGGCGATT
>DAOPIR010000221.1:0-3492 GCA_035399245.1 Candidatus Limiplasma sp. | reverse complement strand
CGCAAAGCGCCTTGATTTCGGCGTAGGAGAGCGCGGTTTCGTCCACATCCTCGCAAGAGCGCACGGGGCTTTTGCTCGTCATGATCTGCGAAATGAATTTCTGTTTATTTTCAACGGTTTGCCAAAGGTACGAATCGAAAGTGGATTCGGTAACATAGCGGAAAATGTGTACCTGCGGATTTTGATTGCCCTGCCGAACAATGCGCCCCTTGCGCTGTTCCAGATCGCCAGGCCGCCACGGACAATCCAAATCATGAAGCGCCACGAGCCTGTCCTGCACGTTGGTTCCAGCGCCCATTTTACTGGTGCTGCCCATCAGCACGCGTACTTGCCCGCTTCTGACTTTAGCAAACAGCTCTTTCTTCCGAATCTCTGTGTTCGCCTCGTGGATGAACGCGATTTCAGCTTCGGGAATGCCTTTGGCGATCAGTTTTTGACGGATGTCATCGTAGATGGTGAAGCTCCCGTCGCCCTTTGGCGTGGAAAGGTCGCAGAATACAAGCTGAGTGAGTCTGTCGGCTTCACCGTCCCGCCAGATCCGCGCGATATTCTCCACGCACTGATTCACCTTACTGCCCGGATCGTCCGGCAGCATGGGATTGATGATTCGCTGGTCAAGCCCCAGCTTGCGGCCATCCGACGTAATCTTGAGCATATTATCCACGCTGGCATCCACCGAACCTGAATGAACCGCTGCCGCCCGTTCGGACAGCTCCTGAACCATGCCCATCTGCATTTCGGTCGGCGGGGCGACGACGTTGTGATACACCGCTTCCGGCGTGGGCAGCTGGAGCTGATCCGCCGTCTTGATATCCGCCACCTCCTTGAACAGAGTCATCAGCTCCGGTAAGTTGAAAAACTTGGCGAAGCGCGTCCGGGCGCGATAGCCTGTTCCTTCCGGTGCCAGCTCGATAGCCGTACTGGTTTCACCAAAGGTGCTGGCCCAGCAATCGAAATGGGACAACCCCTTCTCCCGCAGGGTATCGTGCTGGAGATATCGCATCATGGTGAACAGCTCCGTCATGCTGTTGGACACCGGCGTGCCCGTGGCAAACACCACGCCCCGGCTGCCCGTGATTTCATCCAGATAGCGGCATTTCATCAGCATATCGGAGGATTTCTGCGCGTCGGTGGCGGAAAGCCCCGCCACATTTCGCATTTTGGTATACAGAAACAGGTTCTTGAAGCCGTGTGCCTCATCCACATACAGCCTGTCCACGCCCAGCTGCTCGAAGGTCACCACATCGTCCTTGCGCTCGGTATCGGTCAGCTTCTTGAGCTTCGCTTCCAGCTGCTTTTTGGTGCGTTCCATTTGCTTGATGGTAAACCGCTCGGCGCGGGCGCTTTTCATCTCCGATATGCCGTCCTCGATCTCGTTGATCTCCTCCTGCAGAAGCCGCTCCTGCCGTTCCCGTGACACGGGGATCTTCTCAAACTGCGAGTGCCCCATGATGATCGCGTCGTAATCGCCCGTGGCGATTCGGGCGCAGAATTTCTTGCGGTTTTTTGTCTCAAAATCCTTCTTCGTCGCAACCAGGATATTGGCAGAGGGGTAGAGCCGCAGAAACTCACCGGCCCATTGCTCAGTCAGGTGATTGGGCACGGCGAACAGCGCTTTCTGGCAAAGCCCCAGCCGCTTGGATTCCATCACGGCGGCAACCATCTCGAAGGTTTTCCCCGCGCCCACCTCATGCGCAAGCAGGGTGTTCCCGCCGTACAAAATATGCGCAATCGCGTCGCTCTGGTGCGGACGCAGGCTGATCTCCGGGTTCATACCGCTGAATGTGATATGCTCGCCGCTGTATTCCCGGGGACGGGTGGAGTTGAACAGTATGTTGTAGTGGTTGACCAGGGCCTCGCGCCGGTCGGCATCCCGCCAGACCCAGTCCCGGAAAGCATCTTTAATCGCCTGCTGCTTTTGCTGAGCAAGCGTCGTTTCGTTTTTGTTGAGGACACGCTTTTCCTTGCCCTCGGCATCCTGAACCGTGTCATAGATGCGCACATCGCGCAGGTTCAACGTATCCTCCAGAATACGGTACGCGCTGGCACGCTGTGTGCCGTAGGTTGTGTATGCAGACACATCGTTGTAGGGAATGTTGCTCTTACTGGAGATGTTCCATTCCGCCGTAGCCGAAGCAAAGTTCACCCGGATGGCATTACGTGAGTAGAAAGGCGGCTCGAAGGTTTCTTCCATGAAGGATTGGATGTAGCTTTTATCAATCCACGTCGCGCCGAGGCGCACGTCGATTTCGGAGGCTTCCAGCGGGTGTGGCATGGCCTGTTCCAGAGCCGTTATGTTCTGTGTGAATAGGTCGGAGGTTTCAGCGGCACGGCGGGTAACAGCCAGTTTCTCACGGATGTTGCCCGATAGGTATTCATCTGCCGCCACATATTGCGGATTGCCATTTGCATCCAGTGGTTCGGGCAGACGGAAGATCACGCCCCGTAGGTCGGCGGCAATCTCCTCCTCTGTTTTCCCGGAAAGCTGCGTCATATAGGGCATATCCACCTGCGCCCGTTCCGAAATGGATACGGCAAGCGCTTCGGCGGCGGTATCCACATGCTCCACGGCGCGCGCGGGGCGGATAGTACGCCGAGTGAACATATCGGCTTTGCGATCGAGTTCTCCGTTTTCATCCAGAATTTCCAGGGAACAGAGCAGGTAATAGGCGCTGTCGTCCGAACAGGCGTTGGCGTTGCCGCGGCTGTTGATGAGCCCGTACTTTGCGGTGAAGTCATCATAACGGGCGTTCAGCTCCACCTGTGTTTGCCGGATGATTGCATCGGGCGTACCGTCCATCTGTTGATTGATCAAGCGCTGTACGCAATCCCGAAGCACGACCAGCCCCTTCACCCGCTGGGTGGCGGTCGTGCCCAGATCAGACTTCACCATGCGGCTGTTTTCCCGATAATATACTTCATCATTTACGATAGTGTAGGAGTAATTGCGTACGTTTGGATCAGCAGGAATGAAAGCAGGCTCTCCCTCATCCAAGTCCAGCTGTTCTGCTTTGGTGATCTGTCCGCCAATATGCTCCATGGCGGCGGCAAGCTGCCCGGAAAGCTCCACGTCCATAGGCAGGCATGCTGTTTCCCGATGATTCCCATACATACTGTCATCCCATGCCATAGTGCCCAGCACCATTTCGGGATGCTCTGCAAAGTAGCTGTTGACAGGAATACCGCCCTCCGTCACGGCCAGATGTACCCAATCCGGTTCAATGTCGATAGCCCGATCCCGCTTTTGGAGAAACAAAATATCCGTGGTAACTTCCGTTCCCGCGTTGGCCTTGAAAGCGTTGTTGGGCAGACGAACCGCGCCCAGAAGCTCCGCACGCTGTGCAAGGTATTTCCGCACTTCAGAACTTTGTTTGTCCATCGTGCCCTTGGAGGTAATGAATGCGATCACGCCGCCGGGCCGCACCTGGTCGATAGCTTTGGCAAAGAAATAATCGTGGATGTTGAAATTCAGCTTGTCATAGGGATTATCCG
>DAOPIR010000220.1:0-3525 GCA_035399245.1 Candidatus Limiplasma sp. | reverse complement strand
TGGGTGCATTTCCGATGTGCCGATATGGATGGAACCCAACAGATAGGCAGTGGCGCTGTCGCCCGTAACACGGTATAAGACGCCCTTACTGCCTTCCCGCAAGGCAAACCAAAGGGTGCAGGCAATCGCCGCAGCCAGGAATATCGCGATTGCCGTGAGCAGAATGAGTTTCTTCTTCATACTATCTTCTTCGGTTGGCGATCAGAAGCAGCCGCAGCAGCTGTAAAAGGCTGGAGATAGCGGCGGCTACATAGGTCAGCGCAGCGGCGGTCAGCACCGCGCGTACGCCGGCGACTTCCTCATCGGTCATATAGCTGCCGCTCTGCAATACCTTGAGAGCCCGATGGCTGGCGTTGAACTCTACAGGCAGTGTGATCAACGAGAATACGAGGGTCGCCGCAAAACAGATGATGCCGGCATACATCAGCGGTTCCCAGCTGGCGATAATGCCGATCAGGAAGATCGGGAAATACAGGTTGGAACTGATTTTCACCGCCGGCACGATGGCATTGCGCACAACAAGCGGGGCATAGCTGTCGGATTGCTGCAGGGCATGCCCGCATTCGTGTGCCGCGATGCCTACGGCGGCAATGGAAGACGAGCCATACACGCCTTCGGACAGGTGCAGCGTATTGCTTTTGGGATCGAAATTATCGGTCAGCTTACCCTGAATCGGCTCCACGGAAACGGGCATATTGGCACCCTTGCTTAATATATCACGGCTGACTTCCTCCGCCGTAATACCGCGGCTGGTGCTGATTTTGGCATATTTTGCATAGGCGCTTTTCACCTTATACTGCGCCCACATTCCCAGCAAAAGGCCGGGAAGAACCAGTATCATTGTCCAATCATAAAAATACATGGGTTAACCTCCGGTAGTTAGCAGGCGCGCGCCTGCGGATCAGGTACAACTAACAGCATACTCCTTTTCAGGGAAAATTCAACAATCGCGGGCTGAAATGTCGTTTTCAGGGCCGCAAGCGGTATTCCATCGGGGTATACGCAGATTGCTTTACCGTAAACCCAAGCGTATCATAGACCGCCTTGCCGGCCTGCGTCGCCTGCAGCTCCACCAAGGAGATGCCAAGCTGCTGTGCGTCCGCCAGCATTTGTTTCAGAAGCGCTGATGCATAACCGCGCCTGCGGTACACGGGCTTGGTATATACATTGAGCACCGTGCCGAGCTTGCCCGTTGCAAGGCGTGGATGGGCGGGGCGCTCTGCTGCGACAAGGTATACAGCCGCGGCAATTTCCGCATCCACGATAGCGAAGTATCCCCAAAAATCACGGTTCAGATGGCGCGTAAAGTAATCCTCCAATACGGCTCTTTGGGCGATAATCTGGTCCGGTGTGAGATCGGGATGCTCTTCCCGCAGAAAAGCTTCCCGCATGGCGATCAGTTGATCGATGTCGCTTGTACCGGCCTTGTGAATATCCAATCCAATCACCTCGCTGTAAAATCAGAGAAGCCCCGCCGGCGGAGCGCAGGCGGGGCGTTGAAAGTGAAAAATGCTATACGGGCATAACCTTAGCGTCCTTGTCAAGCATGGTGGAATCCACCTGCAGCTGCTTGGCCTGGCGATACTGGAAATACTTGATGGCGACCTGCGGGAACAGCGCGTAGCTGAGTACGTCCTCTTCCTTCTGGTAATACTCGCGAATCTCTTCGCGGTACTTGTCCAGCTCCGGTGGGATATCGTCGGCGGGGCGGTGCGTAATCACCTTGGCGTCGCCGATGACCTTTTTGCGTACTTCCTCGTTCACAGGCGCGGGCAGACGGCCGTATTCGCCGCACAGCAGCGCTTTGGATTCCTTGGGGTTCATCTTGTAGGGCTCGCCGGACAGCACGTTCATTACGGCCTGCGTGCCTACAATCTGGCTTGTGGGGGTAACCAGCGGCGGATAGCCGAAGTCCTTGCGTACACGCGGTACTTCCGCCAGCACATCGTAATACTTGTCCATAGCGTTTGCCTGCTTCAGCTGGTTGATCAGGTTGGACAGCATGCCGCCGGGCACCTGATAGAGCAGGGTGTTGGCGTCGGTTGCCAGCACGCGTGCCGGGTCGCGGAAACCGGCCTTGGTTAGCTCGTCTGCTACGCCGCGGAAATATCCGGCGAGATCGATCAGCTTTTCCAGATCCAGGCCCGTGTCATACTCGGTGCCGCGGTAGGTGGCGACCTGCGCCTCGGTGGCGGGCTGCGAGGTACCGTTGCCCAGCGGTGACAGCGCCGTATCGATCACGTCTACGCCCGCTTCCACGGCTTTCATCAACGTCATGGCGCCGGTGCCGGTGGTGTTGTGCGTGTGCAGCACGATCGGAAGATCCGTCTCGGCTTTCAGCCGCTTTACAAGGCTGTAAGCGTTATAGGGGAGCAGCAGGTTAGCCATGTCCTTGATACAGATCATGTCCGCGCCCATCTCGGCAATGCCTGCGGCCAGCTTAACGAAATAGTCCTCCGTATGCACGGGCGATACGGTGTAACTCATGGCGACTTCCGCCGTGCCGCCGTACTTTTTGGTAGCTTTTACAGCGGTCTCCATGTTGCGCAGATCGTTAAGCGCGTCAAAGCAACGGATGATGTCGATGCCGTTTTCCAGCGCTTTCTTGACGAAGTAATCCACCACATCGTCTGCATAGTGCTTGTAGCCCAGAATGTTCTGGCCGCGCAGCAGCATCTGCAGCTTGGTGTTGGGCATGTCCTTTCGCATGGTGCGCAGGCGCTCCCACGGGTCCTCATTCAAAAAGCGCAGGCAGCTGTCAAACGTAGCGCCGCCCCAGCACTCCAGCGAAAAATAGCCGATTTTATCCAAACGCTCAAAGGCGGGTTCCATTTGTTTGATAGTCATGCGCGTTGCAGCCTGGCTTTGGTGTGCGTCGCGCAAAATGGTATCGGTAATTCCGACTTTTCCCATTTTATATTGCTCCTTTCAAATTACAATTAAACACCGAACATGCTCAGCAGAATGCCAGCCGCAATGGCAGAACCGATAACGCCCGCCACATTGGGGCCCATTGCGTGCATCAGCAGGAAGTTGGACGGATTGGCCTTACGGCCTTCCACCTGGCTTACACGCGCGGCCATCGGCACGGCGGATACGCCGGCAGAACCGATCAGCGGATTGATCTTGCCGCCGGAGAGCTTGTTCATCAGCTTGGCCAGCAGCACACCGGCAGCCGTGCCAAACCCGAACGCGATCACGCCCAGCACGATAATCTTGATCGTGGTCCACTGCAGGAATGTTTCGGCATTGGCCGTCGCACCCACCGTAACCCCCAGGAAGATGACTACGATGTTATTCAGCTCGTTTTGCGCGGCCTTGTTCAGCCGGTCCACCACGCCTGATTCTCGGAAGAGGTTGCCCAGCATCAGCATGCCGATCAGCGGCGCTGCCGAGGGCAGAAGCAGGGAGACGATGATGGTAACGGCGATCGGGAAGATGATCTTCTCGCGCTTGGAAACGGGGCGCAGCTGCTCCATCACGATCTCACGCTCTTTCTTGGTGGTCAGCGCGTGCATGATGGGC
>DAOPIR010000219.1:0-3527 GCA_035399245.1 Candidatus Limiplasma sp. | reverse complement strand
TATCCTCTGTGTTTCCGTCTACCACAACGGCGGCTACCACGTCCATTGTCAGCGGCTTAACGCCCTACGAGCATGGCTGGCTTGGATGGAGCCTGTACTTTAAAGAAATTGACAAGATCGTGGATCTGTTTCCCAATACCATCAAGGACAGCAATGCTGTTCCGGCCGCGGAATACCATGTGGCGGAGAAATACCTGCCGTACGAAACCATCGGGCAAGCCATCGCACGTGCAGGACAGGGCAGGATGGAAATCGTATCGAACTTTGAAGGCCATATCGTTGCCCGACACAGCGAGCTGTTCAAGACCGTGCGGCAGCTCTGCGGGGAGCCTGGCAGGAAATTTATATATGCCTATTGGTTTCAGCCGGACGCAATTATGCACAAAACGGGCTGTTATAGCAAACAGTCCAAGGAAGCGGTTGTCAGAATCAACAAAAGCGTAAAAGAGTTGTGCGCAGCGCTTAGCGATACCCTTGTGATCGTTATTGCCGATCACGGGCACATTAACACCCGCTATCAGTTTGTGACTGATACCCCAGAGCTTGTGGATATGCTGGTGCGGCCTGTTGCCGTGGAAGGCAGAGCAACGGCATTTTATGTAAAGGAAGAATGCAAAGCGCAGTTTCCGGAGGAATTTGCGAAGGAATTCGGGGAGAATTTCCTGCTTTTATCACGCGAGGAAGTCGTAGCGAAAAAGCTGTTCGGGGACGGGGTACAGAATCCGCGTTTTTTGGAATCTATAGGGGATTATCTGGCTGTTGCGGTATCCGATGTGGCAATTGCCTACAGCCAAAAGTCCAAATTGTTCGTCTCCAATCATGCGGGGCTGACGGAACAGGAGATGAATGTACCGTTGATCCTGATTGAAAAGCCGGCACACTAAACAATTTACGATACGAAAGGGGAGATCGGCATGCCGATGGATGGATTTACGCTTTCGTTCATTGCCCGCGAGCTGCGTGAGCGCTTGGTCGGCGGGCGTGTGGATAAGGTTAACCAGCCGGAACGCGATATCATCCTTCTCCTGATACGCAATCAAGGAGAAAATTACCGCTTGCTGCTAAGCGCAAACGCGAACAACGCGCGCGCGCAGATCACGCGGCAATCGTTTGAAAATCCGGCGGAACCACCGGTGCTGTGCATGCTCATCCGTAAGCATTTGATCGGTTCCCGTATCACCGCAATCGAACAGTTTGGCGGCGACCGTGTGCTGACATTTACCTTTCAATGCGTGAATGAGATGGGCGACGCTGTGGAAAAAACCACTGTGTTGGAAGCTATGGGCAGGCACAGCAATCTGTCGTTTGTGGATGAAAACCAGATCACGATTGACTGCGTGCATCATGTAAACGCGGATATCAGCCGTGTACGCGTATCCATGCCCGGCAAAGCGTTTGCCATGCCGCCTGAGCAGGACAAGCTTAATCCGTTTGCTATGGATGCCGATACCCTGACCGCACGCCTGTGCGAATTATCCAGCCCGCTGTACAAAGCGTTGATTGACACCATCAGCGGCTTATCGGCCGTAAGCGCCAGAGAGCTGTGCATACAGGTGGGCGCAGAGGAAAGTGCCACATGCAGTCAGCTCGAGCTTTCGTTTGCTGCGCAGAGAATCATAGAATTTTACCAATCACTAAACGAAAAATATGCGCCGGCAGCCCTTTGCGATCCGGCAGGGCAGATTATCGATACCTTTCCGTTTCCGTACCAATCGTTTTCACCGGATGCGCAAAAGCCGTATCCAACGTTAAGCGAAGCGATGGACGCGTACTATGGCGAGCGGGAGCTCTATGCGCGGATGAAACAGCGCGGTACGGGCATCCGTAAACGCGTGAAGAGCAACATTGTGCGGCTGGAAAAGAAAAAAGCCAAAATGATGGAAACACTGGCACAGAATGACCGCATGGAAGAAAACCGCATGTACGGCGAGCTGCTGACGGCCAACCTGCACCAAATCGAAAAGGGAGCGGAAAGGACAAGGGTGGTGAATTATTATGATCCGCAACAGGCAACGATCGATATTCCGCTGAAACCGGAGCTTTCACCCTCCAAAAACGCACAGCTTTATTATAAAAAATACCGCAAAGCCAAGGGCGCGCAGGAATATGCAAAGAGCGAGCTGGGCAATATCGATAAGGATCTGGAAATCCTTGAAAATGTAATGGAGGACCTGGATAAATGCACCTCCACGGTGGATCTATCCGAAATCCGATACTTTTTAATCGATACCGGTTTCCTGCGTCCCGATCCGCAGACGAACAAGCGCAGGAAGAGAAAGGAAGGCGAGCCGTACCGCTTTCACAGCGCGGACGGCACGGAAATCGTTGTCGGTAAAAACGCCGTGCAAAACGACCGCATTACCCTGCATGCGCGGCCTAACGAGACCTGGCTGCACGCGCAGAATGTTCCCGGATCGCATGTGCTGATCCGTACAGAGGATGAGCCGTCCGACGACACGCTGCTGTGCGCGGCCAAGCTAGCCGCTTATTTCAGCAAAGGGCGCAACCATCCGATCTTTCCGATTGACTATACCAAACGGAAATACGTAAAAAAGAAATCGGGAACACCATCGGGCTTTGTGATCTATCAGAATTTCAAAACGCTCTATATCGGCCTTACACCGCAAGACTTTGAAAGCATCAAACAGCATGTGCTGGAAGCATCGGGAGGCATAAGATGAACACAGTGATCCGCATAGCCACCAAGGATGACGCCCGGTTTGTCAACGATGTATACGGATACTATGTCACAAACACCAATGTAACGTTTTATACCAAAAACTTTTCATTGGAAGCCCATACGGAGAAAATAGAAAAGACGCTCGTAAACTATCCGTTTTATATACTGGAGGTTGAAGGCGTACCCTGCGGATTTGCCTATGCGTCGGCCCTCCGTCCGCAGGACGCGTATCAATGGACGGTGGAGGCGACCATTTATCTTTCGCCTGACGCGCCCAAACGCAAAGGGCTTGGCAGGATGCTTTACCAGAAGCTGTTGGATACCCTGCAGGCACAGGGCTTTCAAACGGTGTTCGGAGTGATTACAGGTACCAACGAAGCCAGCCTGCAGATGCACCGCAGTATGGGATTTGCGCAGGCAGGCCGTTTTCACCGTATGGGCAACAAGGGCGGGGCATGGCTGGATGTGGTTTGGATGGAAAAAACATTGGCTGTGCTTGACGATCATCCGGATCCGCCGATCCCGTTTTCTGTTTACACGGCGCAATAGTATTGCTTGCACATCCCCATCCTATCCTGTACAATACAATTCGATCTTGCCTGTAGGGTAGAAACAGATACCGTATATCAAGACCATTACGATACATGGAGAAACCATGAAGAAACAGGACGCTAAAGAAGTTCTCCGGCTGCTTAGGGAGCTGTACCCGGACGCTAAGCCGGAACTGCATTTTTCCAATCCGTATGAAACACTGATTTCCGTTATGCTCTCGGCACAGAGCACGGATGTGCAGGTAAACAAGGTGACACCGGCCTTGTTTCAAAAATACCCAGATGTGCATGCATTG
>DAOPIR010000218.1:0-3670 GCA_035399245.1 Candidatus Limiplasma sp. | reverse complement strand
CAGACTGCGACTGCAAGCCTTACAGTACAATGGATACAGGCATGCACCAATTCTGCTTTTTGATGCGCCGAAATGCTTGACAAATGGCTGAAACAGGGATATTATATCAACAGTTAGCACTCACAACGTGCGAGTGCTAACAGCAACAGGAACCAAGCAGCCGCCCGGAGGTGAGAGGATGGCAATGGATGCACGTAAATTCAGAATACTGCAGGCGATTATTGATGACTATATTCTCACCGCAATTCCTGTAGGCAGCCGTACCATCTCCAAGCGGTATGATATGGGCTTGAGCTCCGCCACCATCCGAAACGAGATGAGCGATCTGGAGGAGCTTGGGTATCTGGATCAGCCGCATGTCAGCGCAGGCCGCGTGCCAAGTGCCAAGGCCTATCGCCTGTATGTGGATGAGCTGCTGCGCGAGGGCAAGCTGAAAACAGACGATGCGCAAAGCATTCGCCAGCACTTTGTCAATCGTACCGGAAAGATGGAAGACGTCATCAACCGTGCTGCGCAGGTGCTGTCCAATCTTACCAGCTACACCTCGCTGGCAATGGGGCCCAAGGGTGCGGAGATGACCATCCGTAATCTCCAGCTTGTACCCATCAGCCACCGCAGCGCGCTGCTGGTGATCGTAACCGACGGCGGCATCATCCGCGACAGCGTGATCCATGTGGACAGCGATCTGGATTCAGATGCGCTGTACGCTATCAGCCGTATGCTTACCGAGCGTGTGGCCGGCCATACCCTGCATGAAACCCGGCAGATTTTAAAATCGCTGGGACAGGAATTTTCCGAAAAGAATGGTGTGATCGAGAGCATCAACCGTTTGGTTGCGGAAGCCGATGATGGAGGCGGCAAAGCCAAGATCGCGTTTGCGGGCCCCAGCAATATTCTCAACTTCCCGGAATACAGCGACGTTGAGAAAGCGCGCACATTCCTGTCGCTGCTGGAGACCAAGGATACGATCCTGTCACTGCTGGAGCAGCGGCAGTCCGTAGCGTTCACCGTGCGTATCGGGCCGGAAACGGGCATCCCCGCACTGGAGGATTGCTCTTTGGTTACAGCGACCTATTCGCTGGATAACGGAACCCACGGAACCATCGGCGTTATTGGGCCTACACGCATGCAGTACAGCCGTGTACTGGGCGTGCTCAGCGCGATGGGACAGCAGCTGTCCAGCTTGCTGAAAGAGGATAAGGAGTGATTGCATGCCAAAACATAAGACCGTGAAGCCGGAAGAAACCGCGCCGGAACCTAAGCAAAATGCAGTTGAGGCGCAGGCCGAAGAATTACCGGAAACCGCAGTGGAAATTGAAGAAACTGCTGCGGAAGATGTAAAGGCCGATGTGGAAGCATTGGAAACCGCGCTGGCCGAGGCCAACGGAAAAGCCGAGGAGTACCTCAACATGGCACAGCGTGTACAGGCGGACTTTGACAACTATCGCCGCCGCAACCAGAACGTACGCGGCGAAGCCTTTGAAGATGGTGCAAAATCTGTTGTTTCATTGCTTTTGCCTGTGTTGGACAACATGGAGCGCGCAATGGAAGCAGCCGAAAGCAGCGAAGATAAAGCGCTGCGCGAAGGCGTGCAAATGGTCTCCCGCCAGCTTTGGGATGTGTTTGACAAGCGGGGAGTAAAACCCATCAGCCGCGCCGGCGAGAAATTTGACCCCAGCCTGGAAAACGCCGTAATGACCGGCACACCGGAAGACGGCGAGGCGGGCACCGTGTGCGAAGTCCTGCAAAAGGGCTACAGCATGGGCTCAAGCGTGCTCAGGCATGCTATGGTCAAAGTTGTGCCCGAATAACACCTGTCGGTAAAGGCTTGCGCCTTTTCCCTATAAATTTCGAAATCAGTTGAAGAAACAGCGGATAAAACGAGGAGGAACCAACTATGAGCAAAATTATCGGTATTGATTTAGGAACCACCAACAGCTGCGTTGCCGTTTTGGAAGGCGGCGAGCCTGTTGTTATCCCCAACGCGGAAGGCGCGCGTACCACACCGTCCGTCGTAGCGTTTACCAAGGAAGGCGAGCGCCTGGTCGGCCAGATTGCCAAGCGGCAGGCCGTTACCAATCCGGACCGTACCGTTATCTCCATCAAGCGTGAGATGGGTACCGGCCACAAGGTAAATATCGATGGCAAGAGCTACACCCCGCAGGAAATCAGCGCCATGATCCTGCAGAAATTAAAGACCGACGCCGAGGCCTATCTGGGCGAAACGGTCACGCAGGCGGTTATCACCGTGCCGGCGTATTTTTCCGACAGCCAACGGCAGGCCACCAAGGATGCCGGCCGTATCGCGGGCCTGGAAGTGCTGCGCATTATCAACGAGCCGACAGCCGCTTCGCTGGCTTACGGCTTGGATAAAGAAGGCACGCAGAAGATTTTGGTGTACGATCTGGGCGGCGGTACGTTCGACGTGAGCCTGCTGGAGATCGGCGACGGCGTGTTTGAAGTGCTGGCCACCAACGGCAACAACCGTTTGGGCGGCGATGATTTCGACAACCGCATTATCGACTGGATTGCCGACAGCTTCAAAAAGGACAACGGCATCGACCTCAAAAAGGATCGTATGGCGTATCAGCGCTTGAAGGAAGCCGCCGAAAAGGCCAAGATTGACCTGTCCGGCGTGATGAGCGCATCCATCAACCTGCCGTTTATTACCAGCGACCAGAACGGCCCCAAGCACCTTGACATGACGCTGACTCGCGCCAAGTTTGACGAGCTGACCGCGGACCTCGTGGACAAGACCATCGACCCGATGAACAAAGCGCTTAAGGACGCCGGTCTCACCTCCGACGATATCGACAAGGTTATCCTTGTGGGCGGTTCCACGCGTATCCCCGCGGTACAGGCTGCCGTGAAGAAGATCACCAAGAAAGAGCCCTTCAAGGGTATCAACCCCGATGAGTGCGTTGCTATCGGCGCGGCCATCCAGGGCGGCGTGCTGGGCGGCGAAGTGAAAGATGTTCTGCTGTTGGACGTGACCCCGCTTTCGCTGGGTCTGGAAACCGAAGGCCACATCTTTACCCGCCTGATCGAGCGCAACACCACCATCCCGACCACGAAGTCGCAGGTGTTCTCCACCGCGGCCGATGGGCAGACCACTGTGGAAATCCACGTTTTGCAGGGCGAGCGCCCCATGGCGTACGACAACAAGACGCTGGGCCGCTTCCAGCTGACCGGCATTCCGGCAGCGCCGCGCGGCGTACCGCAGATTGAGGTTACCTTCTCTATCGACCGTAACGGTATCGTGAACGTGTCCGCCAAGGATAAGGGCACCGGCAACGAGCAGAAGATCACCATTACAGCCTCCACCAACATGACCGAGGAAGAAATTCAGCAGCGTGTGAAGGAAGCCGAGCAGTTTGCTGAAGAGGACAAAAAGCACAAGGAAGAAATCGAAACCGTAAACCAGGCCGACAGTCTGGTCTACGAGATGGAAAAGCAACTGCGTGAAAACGGCGACAAGCTCTCCGAAGAGGACAAGGCAACGGTACAGTCCGAGCTGGATGAGTTCAAGAAGGTCAAAGAGACGGGCGATGCCGAGAAGATCAAGGCCGCAATGGAGCCGATGACCCAAAAGGTTTACCAGATCTTTGGCAAGCTCTATCAGCAGGAGAACCCGCAGGGCGGCGCCGCGCCGGATATGGGCCAGCAGACC
>DAOPIR010000217.1:0-3727 GCA_035399245.1 Candidatus Limiplasma sp. | reverse complement strand
CATTCCCTATATTGAGAAACTTGCTGTCCGCAACGGTGCCATATATTTTACGGCGCGCAGCCTGCAAAGCGGTTCACTGAAACCAAAAGCAGTCATGAATACCCTGTTTACCCTTGCCGACCTTCCCCCCTGCGACTATACCGTATTCCGTGAAGCGATACTTGCCAAGGACGCACAGGGCCATCTTGTGCCGCTGGAGGTGCTTAACGATGAATGAGAAGCTGCAGATTCTGGTCAAGGCCGATCGTCACGGCCAACAGATCGCCGTAGAAGAAAACAATCGCCTGGTAGAATTTTATCAGCAGAATGAAACCGACGATTCTCTGGTCAACGCCATATTTCTGGGCAAGGTAGACCGCGTGATGAAGGGGCTGGACGCGGCGTTTGTGAAGATCGGCCAGCCGCGCAGCGGATTTTTGCCATCGAAAGAAATGGAAAGCTTTGAACATACCGCGCAGGGCCGGCCGGTTGCCGCCGGAGCGCAGGTCATTGTGCAGGTAAAAAAAGACGCCAAGGGAGAAAAAGGCGCGTATCTCTCCCGTGATATCGCGTTGCCGGGGCAGTATGTGATTTTCATGCCGTTTAACCGGCACGTGGGTGTATCCGAGCGGGTAACACAGGAAAACGAACGAAACGAGCTTTCCGCCATGGGAAAACGGCTGACGGACGGGCAGTTCGGCATCATCATGCGCAATGCCGCCGTATGCCAGAGCGAGCCGCTTTTGCGCCGCGAGCTGCAGGCGCTGCAGGAGCGCTGGGCGGAGCTTATGCAAAAAGCGGAGCACGCTAAGGCGCCGGAGCTTTTATACCGGGAGGATTCCATGCTGTCGCTGCTGGTGCGGGATTATGCGCCGCGCTATGGGATCACCATTACCTGCAACGATCGGGTCAACCGCATGCCGGCCGCGCCCGTGGGCCTTTTGTGGCAGCAGATCGATAACGACGCGATGGACGCCCTGTGGGCCAAACAGAGTATCGATGCGCAGGTGCGTGTGGCGCTTTCGCGCTATGTACCGTTGCAAAGCGGCGGATCGCTGGTGATTGATGAACGGGAAGCGCTCACGACCATCGATATCAATTCCGGCTCGTTTACGGCGCGCGACGATGCCGCTTATAAACTCAATCTCTCCGCCTGTGCGGAGATCGCCGCGCAAATCCGTCTGCGCAACCTGTCAGGGATCATCCTGATTGACTTTGTGGATATGGACGACGATGCCAAGCGTGCCGAGGTTTCCGCGGCGCTGCACAACTACCTGACACGGGAACGGCAAAAAACGGTGATCCACGGCTTTACAACCCTTGGTATACTGGAGATGACCCGCAAGCGCACGGGTATCAGCCTGCGCGATCTGCTGAAGGAACCCTGCGACGTATGCGGGGGAACGGGATATAAAAGGAAAGGGAAATAGATACTTGCACAAGGAACCGATCATCGTCTCCCAACAGGAGATGAACGAACAAACAGAAGCCATGGCCGCGTTTCGTGCCATGGAAAACCGCCCCAAGAGCTATTATGTGGTAACCTATGGCTGCCAGATGAACGCCCATGATTCCGAAAAGCTGGCCGGCATGTTTGAACAGATGGGCATGCGGGCGGCACAGGATCGCAAACAGGCGGACCTGGTGCTGTTTAACACCTGCTGCGTGCGCGAAAATGCCGAGCGGCGCGCGCTGGGTAATGTGATCTGGCTTAAGCAGCTCAAGAAGGAAAAGCCGGAGCTGCTGATCGCGGTTGCGGGCTGTATGATCCAGCAGCCGTATATGGCGGATAAGATATTGAAGCAACACCCGTTTATCGATCTGGCTTTTGGAACACATAATCTGTATCAGGCGCCGTCGCTGCTGCTGAAGCTGGTGCAAAGCAGGCAGCGCGTGATTGCAATCAGCCACGACGACGATCTGATTGCCGAGGGGCTGCCGGTTAAACGCCTGACGGACTATAAGGCATACATCACCATCATGTATGGGTGCAATAATTTTTGCACTTACTGCATTGTGCCCTATGTGCGCGGGCGTGAGCGCAGCCGCCGCATGGAGGATATCCTGCGGGAAGCGGAAGCCCTGCAAAAAAGCGGCATTCAGGAGATTATGCTCCTGGGGCAAAACGTGAACAGTTACGGCAACGGCGACGATTTTCCAAAACTTCTCAAGGCGCTGGACGGCATCGGCATTCCCCGAATCCGGTTTATGACCTCGCACCCCAAGGATCTGTCCGACGCGCTGATTGACGTGATGGCAAACGGCAGGCATATCTGCAATCATCTGCATTTGCCCGTGCAATCCGGCAGCAACGAAGTGCTCAAAGCCATGCATCGCGGTTATACCCGCGAGCGATATATCAGCCGCGTTGCCGCGCTGCGGCAGGCGGTGCCCAATATCGGGATCACCACCGATTTTATCGTTGGTTTCCCGGGCGAAACGGATGAACAGTTTATGCAGAGCGTATCGCTGGCGGAGGAAATCGGCTACGACGCGGCATTTACATTTATCTACAGCCCGCGCATCGGCACGGCTGCTGCAAAGCTGAAAGACCAGGTGCCGCCTGAAGTTGCCACCGAGCGTATCCAGCGGCTGATCCATGCGGTGGAAGCCGGAACGGCAAACGCGCACAGGTTAATGGTCGGGCAGACCGAACAGGTGCTGGTGGAAGGCTTGAGCAAGCGTGACGCAAGCATGGTATCGGGCAAGGGCAGGCGAAATATCACCGTAACCTTTGCAGGAGATCAACAGGATGTCGGTAAACTAATTAACGTAAAGATCACCTCGGCAGCGGTCAACACCCTGCGTGGGGAAAAGGAGAGTACACGATGAACAACGTAAACAAACAGGCGGAACTTCTGGGGGAAGCGATTTTAGCCAGCGATCAATTTATTGCCATGCGTCTGGCGGAGCAGGCCGTGATGAACGACGACAAGGCGCAGGAGCTGATACAGTTATTTTCACAGCGCAAGGATGCACTGCAAAAGGAAATTGCCAAAAAGCCGATGGATGAGGCCGCTATGGCCAAGGCGGGCGAAGCGGTACAGGAAATCGAACAGGCAATCGGCAGCCATCCGCTGATCAGCGCGATGCGCGAAAAGAGTGCCGATTATCAGGATATGATGCAGCAGGTGAACAATGTTCTCGCCCGCGTCATCAACGGCGAACCCGAAGAGGGCTGCTCCGGCTGCTGCGAAGGCTGCTCCGGCTGCCACTAAACAAACAAGAGGTTAAAGCATGCCCATTTCACCCATGATGCAGCAATACTTGAATATGAAACAGAAGCATCCGCAATGCCTTCTGTTTTTCCGCGTCGGCGATTTTTACGAAATGTTCTTTGATGACGCCAAGCTGGCATCCAAAGAGCTGGAATTGGTGCTGACGGGCAAGGATTGCGGACTGAAGGAACGCGCACCTATGTGCGGCGTTCCGCATCATGCGGTGAATGTGTATGTACAGCGCCTGATTGAAAAGGGGTATAAGGTTGCCATTTGCGAGCAGCTGACCGAGCCTACCAAGGGCAAGCAGCTGGTAGAGCGCGATATCATCCGCATCATCACCCCCGGCACCGTGGCGGATAGTGCCATGCTCGATGAAAAAGCCAATGCTTATATACTCTGTATCTATTTTCGGGGCAAGGGTGCGGCGCTTGCATATACGGATGTTTCAACAGGCGAGTTTAACGTATGCCTTCTGGATGACGCACAAAAGAGACTGCGCGACGAATTTACCCGCATCGCGCCGCGCG
>DAOPIR010000216.1:0-3760 GCA_035399245.1 Candidatus Limiplasma sp. | reverse complement strand
TCCGCATTGCACGGTGTGGATTACGTGTTCCACGCCGCGGCCCTCAAGCAGGTGCCGTCGTGCGAGTTTTTCCCGATGGAAGCGGTACGCACCAATGTGCTGGGTACCAATAACGTGCTGGACGCCTGTATTGAGATGGGCGTAAAACGGGTCATCTGCCTGTCTACCGACAAAGCCGCCTATCCCATCAACGCCATGGGCACCTCTAAGGCCATGATGGAAAAGGTGTTCGTCGCCAAGTCCCGCACTGTGCCCGCCGAGCAGACGACGATCTGCGGCACCCGTTACGGCAACGTGATGTGCTCGCGCGGCTCGGTGATTCCGCTGTTTATCAGCCAGATCAAACAGGGCAGCCCCATCACCGTCACCAATCCGGATATGACCCGCTTCATTATGAGCCTGGAAGAAGCTGTGGAACTGGTGCTGTACGCCTTCAACCATGCCCAGACAGGCGATATCCTGGTGCGCAAAGCGCCTGCCTGCACCACAGGTGTGCTGGCCGAGGCCGTAAAGCGCGTGTTTCATCGGGAAGACCACCCTGTAAAGATTATCGGCACCCGTCACGGTGAAAAGGTATACGAAACGCTGCTGACCAATGAAGAATGCGTGCACGCAATCGATATGGGCGACTATTACCGCGTGCCGTCCGATGCCCGCGACCTGAATTACGACAAGTATTTTGTTAAGGGCAGTACCCAGCGCAACGTGCTGACCGAGTTCAATTCCTCCAACACCCAACTGCTGAATGTGGACGAGGTTATGGCTACCTTGCTGCGGCTTGAATATATCCAAAACGAGCTGAAGGACTGGGAATAGTTTTTTCGGTAACCGCCCTTGGGCAGTGCAACGGCGCATGATTGAATTCATGCGCTTTTCTATGCAGACAATCACCAGCAAAGCCATCCTTCTGTATTCAAACTGTTTTTTTCAAAAAGTCCGCGAAAACCTTTCATTTCAAAGCAGGAAAAAAGGGTGAAAAGTGGAATTTTGAGAATGTGGGTTAGATTTCAGTTTTTCAATCGATGCCCTCGATAGGATACCAATGAAACCCAACGGAAGGAGAACGTACATGGATAACTCTCAAGACCTTCAGCAGATACTTGCCCTGCGTGACAGCCTGAACAAAGGTGACGAAAAACGGATGAAAGCACAGCGTGACGCTGGTAAGCTCACCGCACGCGAACGTATCGAAAAAATCGCTGATGTCGGCAGCTTCGTGGAGTTGTTTGCATTCGTCAGTGCACAGGAGGAAGCCGCGGGCGTGATCACCGGATATGCAACGGTGCAGCAGCGCCCCGTTTACTTGTTTGCACAGGATTTCACCGTACATGGCGGCGCAATCGGCAAACTGCAGGCACAAAAAATCAATAAGCTTTTGGATATGGCGCTGAAAACGGGGGCGCCGGTACTGATGCTTTGCGACAGCGCCGGTGTGCGGATTGACGAAGGTGCCGAGGCGATGAACGCCTATGCCAGAATCTACCGCAGCATGGCGCGCCTCAGCGGCGTATCCCCCATGATATCGCTCATTCTCGGCCCCTGCATCGGCGGCGCGGCGCTGCTGGCGCAGCTGTCAGACATCAGCATTATAGCCAAAAATGTCGGCGAACTGATGATGTTCGGCCCGCAGGTGCTATCCGCGATGAACGGTATCAGCGTGGACGCCGCCAAGGTTGGCGGGGCGGACATGATGGCCGCACAGGGCGGCTGCTCGCTGGTAGCTGATAACGAGGACGACGCCATTGCCAAGGCGCTTGCCCTGCTTGCCCTGCTGCCCGGCAGCAATGCCGAGGATGCGGATCTTTTGGAATGCGACGACCTTAACCGTCTGCTGCCCGCTATCGCGCCCTCGGATACCGCCACGCTGCTTTCCCAGGTGCTGGACAGCGGTACGATGATCGAGCTTTCCGGCAGCTATGAATCCGGCATGAAAACCGTCATGGGCCGCATTGCGGGCCGTTCTGTCGGCGTGGTCGCCACCGCTGACGAAACGCTCACCGCCGGTGCGCTGCAAAAAGCCGCCCGGTTTGTGCACTTTATGGATTGCTTCAACCTTCCGGTTGTCAGCTTTATCAATACACGCGGCGTAAAGGTGGAAAGCCTGGATACCCAAAGCTGGCTGATGCAGGCGCAAAGCCAGCTGCTGTATGCCTATGCTACGGCAACCGTTCCCAAGCTCGCCGTCGTCACAGGCAACGCCATCGGGCAGGCCTACATCGCCATGGGCGGCAAGGCCGCAGCCGATATTACCTATGCATGGCCCGGCGCCGTTATCAGCGCGCTTACGCCGGAAGCGGCCGTTGCCGTGCTTTATGCCGACGAAGTAACCGCCGATACCAAGAACACGCCCGAGGCCTCGCGCGAGAAATATGCCAAAGAGTATGTACAATCCACGGCAAGCGCCGTGGTTGCCGCCAAGGCGGGGCTGCTGGATGATATTATCAATCCCGCGCAAACGCGCCAGATGCTGGCATCCGCGCTGGAAATGCTGGCGTCCAAGCGTGACTTTAATCCTGCGAAAAAGCATGGCAACATGCCGATGTAACGGCAGAAAGGAAGGGTATCATGGATAAATTCACATTCGGCCTTTCTGTCGCCGCCGTCGGGATTCTGGTTGTCTTTGCGGGGCTTGTATTGCTGATCCTGTTTTTGAAGCTGTTTGAGTTTGTATTCAAAAACCGTCAGAAGGCGCCAGCCGAAAAGGCGGTACCTGTAACCCAAGCCCCAGCCATCGCCTTATCGGCTCAGCCTGCGCCAAGCGATGAAATCGCTCCCGAAATCATCGCCGCCATAACCGCCGCCATCTCCGCCGTATGGCAGGAGAACACGGGGTTCATTGTGCGCAGAGTACGCCGTATCCATACCGCACCCGCCTGGAACCGCGCAGGCAGGGATGATCAAATTTACAGCCGGTTATAAAATCAAACTAAGGAGGACGACCGTTATGCGTCAATTCAATATCACCGTCAATGGAGTTTCCTATCAGGTAGCCGTGGAGGAGACCGGTGCAGCCGCTCCTGCCGCAGCACCCGTTGTATCCGCCCCCGTTGCTGCACCCGCAGCCGCACCCGCTGCTCCCGCCCCGGCTGCCGCAGCCGCACCCGCCGCTATCGCCGAAGGCGCCAAGGTAACATCCCCGATGCCCGGCACGATTTTGGATGTGAAGTGCACCACCGGAGCCGCCGTGAAAAAGGGCGACGTGCTGTTGATTTTGGAAGCCATGAAAATGGAAAATGAAATCGTGTCGCCTGCCGACGGTACCGTAAAGCAGGTTGCCGTGGAAAAAGGCGCGTCCGTAGGCAGCGGTGACGTACTGGTTGTCATCGGCTGATCCCTCGCTCCGCACAGAATATTAAAATAAGGAGTTGATGGATCATCATGGAGAATTTTGATATCGGCGCGAGCCTAAAAAACCTATATGAAACATCAGGCCTTACGACATTGTTTGATACACCCTTGAATCTCGTGATGATCGTAGTTGCCTGTGTGTTGATTTATCTCGCTATCGTGAAGAAATATGAGCCGCTTTTGCTGCTTCCCATTGCGTTTGGCATGCTGCTGGCCAACCTGCCGCTGACCGGACTGATGGACGGCCCGATTTATGCCTACTATGCCGAGGCCTCGCATGCCGGCAAAGCCGGTACGCAGGTCATAATGGAAGACGGCACGGTGATGTACCAGTACATCCAGCAGACCGGCGGACTTCTGTATTACCTGTATCAGGGCGTTAAATTGGGCATCTATCCCCCGCTGATCTTCC
>DAOPIR010000215.1:0-3799 GCA_035399245.1 Candidatus Limiplasma sp. | reverse complement strand
AGGTTCGCCTTGAAGGCGTGGTGCATACCACCGGCTAAGCCGGTGGTTTTGATTGTTTTTGTAGTTATGAAAGTTATGCTGCTGACACTGTCATGATAGAGAGGGCAGTGAATTAATTCGTGCGTTTAATGGTTTCGCGAAGCTGTGCAAAGACATCCATAAAGTCGTCTTTGAAGGCATAAGGATAGGTAATCTGAATGCAGTACAGTACGTTGTCAATCGTGGTCGCATGGATGCGGCCGCCAACCTCAACACCGGTTGCCAGCGTGCCGGAATAATTTGCGTATACGCCCACGCTGCCCATCAGGTAACGGGTGGCGGTATAGCTGGGCTTCCATTGCGTGAAGTTTAAGGACCCGATGGTATTGAGCCGCTGCTTGATTTCCGTTTCAAGCTCCGATTCGGAGTAATTGCTGTTGACCGGTACGGCGTATACATTGATAATACCGAGCTGTCCGTTCTTCATTTGGCTTTCGGGTTCGGAAAGCGTAAAGACTTCGTCGTACGTTTCGTCGGCGACCCAACCTGCCGGTGCTTCAAAGGTTACTCCGACAGTGGACGGGCTGTAGGTAATATAGGTGAAGTTAAGCGCTGCCTGCGGAGTTGGGGTAGGCGCATCGATCGGATCGAGCGGGATGGGCGAGCTGCCGGTATACGGATAGGCTGTGGCAGAGGCATCGTCGTCCGCATTTGCGGAGGTGAAAAGGCTTGTCTGCGCCTGATACCCCGCATCAAAGTTGGTAGCGGTCAGCGTGTCGGATTCCGCAACGGAAGCGGCCTCTTCGTTGTAGATGTCATCCTCGGTATAGGCTGTATACGAGGTTGAATCGGATACGTATGTAGTGGGGGCTGTCGTTACGGCGGGTGTGGTTACGGCAGGGCCGATATATTGCGTAACTTCGGTATAGGTTTCCTGCTGCTGCCCCTGACAACCGGTTAAAAGCAAAGCAAGAGCCGCCAGACACAGCAGTACAAGAGCTGTACGCTTCATATCGATTTCCTCCGATTTCATAGGCAAGCAAAGCTTGCGGGTATTGGGTATTCCAAACAATCATGAAAATGCGTAACTACGTGATATTCCACAGGTATTTTATCATTTCGCCGATAACACGTCAACCTTATGCCGGCCGGTACGCAATACCGGGCTACTCGGTATCCAGCTGGTCGTAATGCGGTTGATAAAGGCGACGCTCCAGGGACCAGATTTTCTCGGAAAACACGCCGGGCGGTACCTTGGCCAAAGCGCTGTCGATTTCATTCATGCGGGCGTCGAAAATATCCAGCCAATGCAGCACTTCAGCTTCGGGAAACATGGGCTTGCGCGGGCTGCCGTACATTTCTTCGCCGTGATGGCTGAGAATCATATGCTGCAGCAGCAATACGGGTTCGCCGGTAATGCCCAGGTCCTTAGCAACTTCGCCGATGCGCGCCACGCAAAGCGAAATATGCCCCAGCAGCAGCCCGGGCGCGGTATAGTCCTTCACAACGCCGAGCTCATCGCTGTCCATTTCCTCTATTTTACATAGGTCATGTAGGATAACGCCGGCAAAAAGCAGATCGGTGTTCAGCTGGGGATATAGGGGAACCACCGCTTTGGCAAGCCGCAGCATACCCAGCGTATGATGTAAAAGTCCGCTGCGCTCCGCATGGTGAATGCGTTGCGCGGCAGGAAAATAGAGGATTTTATCCTGATATTTCTCGAGCATGGCTTCAACAATAGCACGCAGGGGAGCGCTGGTAATCGCCTGCGCCGTTTCGGTAATTTCCTGCAGCATCGATTCCGGATTTTCCGGAGCGCTGGGCGTCAGTAAGTTCATATCCACAGTATCGGTGCTTTCCAGCGGACGCATTTTTTCAATACGCAGCTGCAGGCGGCCGTTGTACTCAAGGGTCGTACCCCGTACCTTCATCACGCTGCCAACGGACGGCGGATCCACATTGCCGTCCCAAAGCTTGCCGTTGATCTCGCCGGTGCAATCGGCCAGCGTAAGGTCAAGATACTTATTGCCGGTGCTGCCGGTGCGCTGCTCGCTCATGCGTATCAGCACATAACCTTCAAACCGTATGTTCTTTTCAAGGGTCATGATACTCTGTTGCTGCATTTCAGTCTCCGTTCTCGTTGATATAAGCCGGCACCCGGATGCCGGGAGGATTGATAAAGCGGGCAAACTCGTCCTGCCACTCCACGTCTACGGTGCCAATCGGGCCGTTGCGCTGCTTGGAAACAATGATCTCGGCCGCACCGTCGTCCGGAAGCTGATTATCCTCCGAATCGTCATTTTGATAATAGCCCTCGCGGTGGATGAACAGCACGACGTCGGCGTCCTGTTCAATGCTGCCGGAATCGCGCAGATCACTGAGCTGCGGGCGCTTGTTGCGGCGCTGCGTGTTGGCGCGTGCCAGCTGTGCGCAGGCCAATACGGGTACCTTTAGCTCCAGTGCGATGGATTTTAGGTCACGGCTGATCTCGCTTACCTCTTGCTGACGGTTTTCGGTACGCTTATCAGAAGCCATCAAGCCCAGGTAATCGATCACGATCAGGTCCAGTCCGCCCTGCTCCATCATCAGGCGGCGGACGCGGCTGCGCATTTTTGACGGCGATAAACCGGCCGTATCATCAATATAAATGCGGCAGGTGCTAAGCCGGTTCAGGCAATCGCCGACTTTCATCCACTCGTCGTCGCTGAGCATGCCGTTGCGCAGGCGCTGCATGTTGATGTTGGAAGCGTTGGCAAGAATACGCATGCCGATCTGCTCTTTGGGCATCTCCATGGTAAACACGGCAATGCGGCTGTTGACGCGCTGGGCGGCAAACAGGGTGATCCCCAGAGCAAAGGCGGTTTTGCCCATGCCGGGACGTGCGCCCGCGATGATCAGCTCACCGCCGTGCAGGCAGGTAAGCTTGCGGTCAAGATCGTAAAGCCCGGTCGGCACACCGCTCAGCTTGCCTTTCAGGCGGCTTAGCTTTTCCAGTTTGTCAAAGGTTTCCATCAGTACTTCGCTGATGGGTGTCAGCGTGTCGCTGCCGCCGCGACGCATCACGATATCGAATATCAGCCGTTCGGCGTTAGCCAGCAGCGTTTCCATATCATCCATTTGCGTAAAGCAGGATTCTTCAATGCGGCGGCAGGCAAAAATCAGCCTGCGCAGCGTGCTTTTTTCCTGCACGATCCGGATGTATGAAGCGGTATTAGCTGTGGTAGGAACATAGCGGCAGGCGGACAGCAGATAGGCGGAACCGCCGATGCCGTCCAGTGTGCCGCGGCGGGACAGCTCGTTGGATACGGTCATCACATCAATGGACGAACCCGCGGAAAACAGAGCCTTGACGGCGTTGAAAATTTCCTGGTGCTCGGAAAGATAAAAATCATCCGCTTGCAGCGTTTCGATCGCCAACGTAGCGGCACCCATATCCTGCAGGGCAGCACCCAATACGGACCGCTCCGCATCCACGCTGTTGGGTGGGGTAACGCGCATCAATTCCTGCTGCTCCATACCGTGCTGCCTCCTTTCAAGCCGGAATCGGATAACGGGCTATTTGGAACCGTCGGTCACGATCACCTTCATCTTGGCGGAAATACCGGAATATACGCTGATCGACGCCTCATACTCGCCGGTCTGGCGGATGGGGTCGCAGTCGATTTTGCGTTTGTCCACCTCAAGACCGTACTGCTGCTTGAGTGCGTCGGCAATTTCCTGGTTGGTAACGCTGCCGTACAGCCTGCCGGTTTCGCCGCACTTGGCGGCTACGCGGATGCCATTGCCTTCCAGAGATTTGGCAAGCACCGTGGCTTCGTCA
>DAOPIR010000214.1:0-3829 GCA_035399245.1 Candidatus Limiplasma sp. | reverse complement strand
TAACTCTTTTCTGGGATTGTTCGGCATTCCCAACCAGATGTTTCTGGCCTCGCCGAAAACGGCTATGGCCTGCATAGAGCTTATCGCAACATGGAAAGGCACGCCGTACTGGATGATGTTCCTGCTGGCGGGCATGCAATCGATCCCTCACGGTGTATATGAGGCTTCGCTGATCGACGGCGCAAACGGCTGGCAACGGACCTTTTCCATTACCATTCCTATGATGAAAAACTCCTTCGGATTTGTTATCGTGTCCAATACGATTGCCAACATGCTGCTGTTTGTGCCGATGTACGTCAATACGATGGGCGGTCCTTTGAACTCCACAAACGTATTGATGTATGAAGCGTACAAGAGCGCATACGGCCTCAATAATATGGGACGCAGCTATTCCATCGTGGTGCTGCTGCTGATTGTGAGCATCATCGTGGTATCTATCCAGAACAAGTTTTTCAAGATCACAGAATAATGAGGTATTATCATGCAGGAGTGTATCACTACCAACAACAGTAAGCCAGCGGGAAGCCGGAGTAAGACGGTGACGCTGCTGCGCGATGTGGCCAAATATATTTTGCTGCTCGTGGCTGCGTTCTGCTTCATGATGCCCATTCTGTGGTTTATGACTTCGTCGTTCCGTACCAACGCAGAGGTGTTCGGCAACCTTAATCCCTTTTCACTCAAAATGATGTTCTTTGGTACGTATACGCTGGAGAACTACGGCGATATCTTTGCCAATTACAACTTCGGCACATACGTGTTCAACACGATTGTCGTCTGTGCCATGACGGTAACACTGGGGGTTCTCGTAGCCTCCATGGCGGGGTATGCCTTTGCCAAGATGAAGTTTTTCGGACGCAAAGCCATGTTCCTGCTGGTGGTGTTTGCCATCATGGTGCCGTTTGATGCCATTGCCATTCCGCTGTACAGCATCATTATCAGCCTTGACTGGAACAACACCTATCAGGCCCTGGTGCTGCCCACCATTGCAAACGGCATGGTCATCTTCATGTTTAAGCAAACCTTCCGGGATATGGACGATGCGCTGAGTGAATCGGCACAGCTGGACGGCGCCGGAGAATTCGGAATCTTTTTCCGGATCATCCTGCCCATCAGCATCCCCTCCATCATCAGCGGCGCGCTGATCTTGTTCATGGCGCAGTGGAATGCTTTTATGTGGCCTCTTCTGTGCGCACGCACGGTACAGTTCAAAATGCTGCAGGTTGCCCTGGCTGATTTCAGCCTGGAAGAAGGAACGGAGTGGAGCAAGCTGTTTGCCGGCATCACGGTCGGGATGACGATTCCCTGCTGTATTCTGATGCCGTTCCAGAAGTATTACATTCGCGGCATTGCTACAACCGGCATGAAGGAATAGCGGCTGCCCGAGGTACGCTGCCCCTGCAGACGCCGTTTGCGGGGCATGCGCCGCATACGCCTCCATCCGATCAAGCCCGTCACCGCAGTACATTTGCCTGAAACTTGGAAAGAAGGAAAATTCAATGAAACAACCAGTACCGTTTACTTGTGCCGAATGCAAGCAGCTTAGCTGCCGCAAAGAAGGCCATCCCAATATGCCCGCCAACTGTCCGATGCGTACAAACCCCGAAATTGTGGAAGAAGCGCGCAGCGAATACCTGACCGAAGAGAACAACCGCTTCTTTATCCAAAGCGCGTATTTGGAGTCGGACGCGTTTGGCCGTTTTCCGCGGTTGAAGGAAACCATTCTCTTTTGCAAGCGGATGGGGTATAAGCACATCGGGCTGGCATTTTGCTCCGCTTTTGCCGAGGAAGCGACCATCGTATCCTCGCTAATGCGCCAGGCTGGTTTAACGGTGGAATCCGTACGCTGCAAGTGCGGCGGAATCCGCAAGGATACCATGGGCATTGAACGGGAGCACTGGGTGCATCCGGAGCTGGAATTTGAACCTATCTGCAATCCGATCACGCAGGCGAAAATGCTGGATAGCCGCGGCGTGGAATTCAATGTCGTCATGGGCCTTTGCGTGGGGCATGATTCCCTGTTTTTGAAATATACCAAAACCATGTCCACCGTATTATTGGTTAAGGACAGGGTATGCGGACACAATCCGATCGCGGCTGTTTACCTGTACAAGCATAATTACTGGGGCAGCATGATTTCAGAAGATGAGGACAAGCATGAAGGCTGAGCAGATTGCGCTGGAGCACCGGCTGGATAAGGCGCCGCAGGTACGCGATATGCTGTCCGCTTATGGACGGCGCGTGTATTTTGCCAAAGACGGCGTGCTGGGGCAAAGCTGGGAAGCACGGGAAAAGGCTTATCAATTCAATGCTACGCTAGGCGAGGCACAGGCGCAGGGCCGTACCATTTATTCGCCGTCGCTGCAGGCCGGCCTGGCCGGCTTGCAGCCGGAGCAGCTGTATCCCTACGCAAAGCCCGCGGGTCTGCCGGAGCTGCGCGCCCGTTGGCGCGGAAAGATGCTTTCGCAAAATCCGTCCATGCGCGCAGAAGCGCTTTCGCTGCCCGTGGTTACCTGTGGGCTGACGCACGCGCTGTCCCTGGCGGCGGAGCTGTTTTTGGATCCGGACGATCCGGTGGTTGTGCATGACAAGCACTGGGAAAATTACGAACAAATTTTTACAACGCATTACGGCGCAAAGCTGTACAATTATCCTACCTTCGCGTGGGACGGATTTAACCTTGACGGATTGCGCAATACGCTTACGGCGCTGCCGGGCAGCAAAGCAATGGTGCTCCTCAATTTTCCGAACAATCCCACAGGCTATTGCTTTACCAAAGCGGAGGCGGAGGCTGTCAGGGATGTGCTCAGGAAGGAAGCCGAGCATGGCCGGAGAATGGTAGTAGTGGTGGACGACGCCTATTACGGACTATGGTATGATGGAGAAGCGCTGCAGGAATCACTGGCGGGTATACTGTGCGGCGTGCATCCCAACGTACTGGTAGTACGGATAGACGGTGTGACCAAGGAATTCTTTGCCGGCGGCCTGCGTGTGGGCTTTCTTACCTTCATGGGCCAGGATGCGGATATCCTCGGCGTATTGGAGGAAAAGGCTGCGGGCGCGGTACGCGCGTTTCTGTCCAGCACCTCCCGGCCCGCGCAGGAAATTGTTCTGCGTGGCCTGAAGGACGATGCCTTTGGGGTGGATATGCGTGCGGGCGCGGAGATCCTAATACAGCGGGGAAAATACGTGCTGAAACGCTGCTGCGAGGGAAGCGCCGACGGGTTATGGGTTCCCTATCCGTTTCGGGGCGGATATTTCCTTTGCCTGCGTATGCAAAACGCGCCGTCCGTTCGCCGGATACTGTTGGACGAATACGGGATCGGCGTGATCGCGATGAACCAGACGGACCTACGTATCTCGTTTCCCTGCCTGGAAATCGGGCAGCTGGAAACACTTTTTAACCTGATGGACGAAGCAGCGCGCAAAGCCCTGTAAGGAGCGGATATGATTCAAGCGATCATTGTCGTTGCCGCTTTTGCCATGCTGCCCCTGCTGATCGGAAAATGCAAGCTTCACATCAGCCTTGCGATCTTGATCTGCTGCGGATTGATCCAACTGCTCGCGCTGCATTCCTGGGAAGTACTTTGGCACACGGTTACCGAAGTATTTACACTTTCCAATATCAACGCCGTTGTTGCCATTGTGCTCATCGGCGTGCTGAGCGGGCTGATGAAACACTATGGACTGCTGGACGACATTGTACAACCCGCCAAACTGCTTGTTCGCAACCGCAAGGTACTGATGGGCCTGATCCCGGCCGTAATCGGCTTTTTATCCGTACCGGGCGGCGCGCTCCTTTCGGCCCCCTTTGCAGATGAGCTGGGGAATG
>DAOPIR010000213.1:0-3842 GCA_035399245.1 Candidatus Limiplasma sp. | reverse complement strand
TATGACAAAATTTTCCTTCGAGGTGACCAAAACCTGCGCGCAAACGGGTGCGCGGCTCGGCGTGCTGCATACGCCGCACGGCGACATCCACACCCCTGTATATATGCCTGTGGGCACCGCCGCCACCGTAAAGGCGATGACCCCGCGCGAGCTTGAGGAAATCGGCACGGAGATTATCCTCTCCAACACCTACCATCTGCATCTGCGCCCCGGCGAGGAGCTGATCCGCGAAGCCGGCGGCCTGCATAATTTTATGTCGTGGAAGAAACCGATCCTTACCGATTCGGGCGGATTTCAGGTGTTCTCCCTGGCGGGCATCCGCAAGATCAAAGAGGAAGGCGTTAAGTTCCAAAGCCATTTGGACGGCAGCCACCATTTCATCTCGCCCGAGGTGAGCATGGACATCCAGCATGCGCTGGGGTCGGACATCATGATGGCGTTTGACGTATGCACCGCCTATCCCTGCGACCATGCCGAGGCGGAGGACGCCATGGAGCGCACCCACCGTTGGGCCCAGCGCTGCAAGGCGCACCATACCGACGGCGATCAGGTGCTGTTTGGCATTGTGCAGGGCGCGTTTTTTAATGACCTTCGCATTCGAAGCGCGAAGGTACTGCGCGACATGGACTTTTTCGGCTACGGCATCGGCGGTTTAAGCGTCGGCGAACCCAAGCCGGTGATGTATGACATGCTTAAGACCATCATGCCGCACATGGCGGCGGATAAGCCGCGCTATCTGATGGGCGTCGGCTCGCCGGACTGCCTGATTGAGGGCGTGCTGCGCGGCGTGGATATGTTCGATTGCGTGCTGGCGACCCGCATTGCGCGCAACGGTACCTGCTTCACCTCCGGCGGGCGCGTGGTGATTAAAAACGCCCAATATGCCCACGATTTCGGTCCGCTGGACGAGAACTGCGATTGCTATACCTGCCGCAATTTCTCCCGCGCCTACATCCGCCACCTGTTCAAGGCGGGCGAGATTACCGGCGCGCGTCTGGCCTCCATCCACAACCTGCGCTTTCTTTTGCGCCTGATGGAAGATGTAAGACAGGCGATCCAAGAAGACCGCCTGCTGGATTTCCGCAATGAATTTTTCTCACACTACGATATGACCAAGAATTTTTAATAGAAATCCCACAGGAATACGGGCTTTTGCACGAACACCTGCTTAAGCACCGTTTCATTGCCGCTGATCTGCACATCCGGCTTGTACGCTGCCTGCGCCAGATCAAGGAACCCGAGCGCAAGCTGTGCAAAGCTCTGCACCGAAACCCGCAAGTCGGCGGCATCTTCGCAGCGGGTTACGGTCACATCGCCGCCCTGCGTATACTGCACGCGATAACAGCCTTCGTTTTCAGGCAAAAATGAATCTTCTACATAGATGCTGTATGTGCCGTCCGCTTTGGGATGGCGCATGGCTTTGAGTATCTTTTCCACGCACACCGCGCGGGCCATGGGGCTGGAAAAGACGCTGATTTCGATATCGGATATTTCCTTTAACAGGGAGGAAAGCGGCAGATTGCCGGGTACAAACATTTCAATATCCTTCGCCTGCGCTGTATAACGATAGAGAAAGCTCATCAGATCATAGAATGCCGCCTTGTCCGTAAAGGCATAATCGGTCAGGCAAAGGGTGCGGACATAGGGCTTGTCCTGCGGCTTGAAACGGAAAATGGCATAGCCCGTATCCTTTCCACCGCGGGAAAGCACATAGCAGTACTGCTCGGCTTTGTAAGGATCACCGAGCTTGATCCGCTTCCAGGTGCGCGCGTCGCGGGCGACCGCCACATTGAATTGCTTGGCAAAGGCGGTATAGATCGGGTGCAGTGCTTCCAGCCCGTTGTCGGGGCGGATCATCCGCGCCTGCGGCGGATCGTCCGTGCGGAAGATTTTCAGCATATCTGTCGGAAAATTTGCCTTACAGCCTTCAAAACAGAGCTCGTAGCCGAACTTGCGGTAAAACGGATGCGAGAAGGGATACAACACGGAAAAAAGCATACCGGCCCTGTAATCGTCCGCCAGTACCTGTGCGATCAGCGCGCGTATATGCCCATTCCCGCGCGATACGGGATCGCTTGCCACGCCGCCTACGCCGCGTGCCGGCGCAATGCCGCCGTCGAAGTAGATCGGCAAATCGTGGTTGAACAGCGTTGCGGTCAATTGCCCTGCGTCGTCAAAGCAGCCCCAGCGGTCCGATTGAAACGGCCTTTTATCTGCTGCCTCTTTTTCTTCCGGCACAGGAAATACAAAGGATATCGCGTCTATTATGTTGCCGGCTTGGGTATCCTCGGGTTTCAGCTTTCTGATGTCCATACAGGTTCTCCTTTGTCATGATATCGGTTAATCAAATACGACGTTCCAATGCTCGTCATCCGCCGCGTCAAAGCACATCCGGATCTGATCGTACACATTGCGGCTTTCGTCCAGCACAGGCAGCGCATCCAACGGAAAATATCCGCTCTCGGTCGTTTCGATGTTTGGCTGAAAGCTGCCGCCGACGAGCGTGCACAGCACAAATACCTTGCAGATGCCGTACGCGTACGGCGGAGCATTGTGCCGGTTGCGATCCTGCACCGCGATAATCCGCTGCGCAATCACGTCTAAACCGGCTTCTTCCTTGACTTCTTTTACGGTGTTGGATGCGACGGTTTGATTGTAATCGATCCACCCGCCCGGCAGTGCCCATTTTCCCTGCTCCTTTACAAGCAGAATCTTATGCCCGCTGAAGATCGCCGCCCGCGTTTCGACTTTCGGGGTTTGGTAGCCGGTTTCATTGCAGAACAGCGCTTTTACAGTTTCCAGCGGGAGACCTGTTTTCACATGCATAAGTTCGGCGGATATCTCCCGCACGCGCGCAAAGCGCTCCTTGTCGTACGGATCCTTTGTGTAGGTCAGACCGTTTTGTGCGATGGATTGCAGCTCCATCGCCAGTTCAGTGAGTGTATCCAAGCCTTTCGCCAATTCAAATCCATCCTTCTAAAACGGTTACACACGTAAAACTTTCATCTGCAAAATACGAATATCGCATCCCTTGCAAGTATTAATCCATATGCTTTTGCCGCCGGTACCGCGCACAACACAATAGGTTTACTTTGACGGCACATACGGCTTTTCCTTCTTGACGAAACGGTGTGAATCGCCGATACTCTGGGGGAAACCATTACAAAGCGGCACAAAAAAGGGGTGGGCGGATGAAACGATGGATGTGGATTGTTATCGCGGCGGTCTGCGCCGCCGTGCTGCTGATCGTGCTGCTCACCCTGCCCGAGCAAACGCCGCAGGCGGGCGAGATCCTGCTGGCCGCTGCCGAAGGGCTGGATGAGATTACCATCAACGCGGTGTTTGATCCCGACGATCAAACGCTGTCCGTCTCACAAACCTTTGTGCTGATCAACCGGACGGGAGTAAACCAGACCGAGCTTACGCTGCGTACCTATACCGCGGCGTTCCGCTCCGCGGACTACGCACCGTCAGCCACCGAAGAGCTCTACAGTGCCTGTTATCCGGATGGATTTTCGGCAGGCGGCATCAAAATCACGAGCGATAACCTGACCTATGAATACACAGACGACGCGAAAACGGTGATGATGATCACACTGGAACATACCTGGAAAAGCAAGGGTACGCTGAATTTGACGGTGGAGTACACCCTTACCCTTCCCACGGCAGCTTACCGTTTCGGCGAAGACGGCGGCATCTATGCGCTGGGAAACGCGTTTCTGATTCCGGCGGTGTATGAGGACGGTGCATGGCGGACAGACGAATACTACTCCATCGGCGATCCGTTTATCAGCGAATGCCGCAATTATACGGTCAGGCTCACCCTTCCGCAGGGCTATACC
>DAOPIR010000212.1:0-3893 GCA_035399245.1 Candidatus Limiplasma sp. | reverse complement strand
TGCATACCGGCAGCACCACGTGCGTATTACAGCGGAAGGTGCCGGCGCCGTCCATCATACCGGCTTCCAGGTATTCGTTGGGCAGTCCGATCATAAACTGCCGCAGTAAAAAGATATAGAACGGCGAAAACCACATGGGCAGTATCACGGCCCACGGGGTTTGCAATATCCCCATAAAGCGAAGCGTGATTACGCTGGGTACCATGGTTACCTGAAACGGCAGGATCATAAGCATCAGGATCATAAAAAACAGCGCTTCGCGTCCCTTGAACTCAAACCGGCTGAGCGCATAGGCCATGGCGGGGATGACCAGCGCCTGCCCCAGCAAGATGCCCACCGAATACTTGACGGAATTAAGAAACAGCTGCAGATACTGCGGATCCTCGATTAAGATGGTGTAATACTGGCGGATGGTGACGATCTTGGGCGACAGCATAATGTCCAGCCACTGAGTATCGTCGTAATTGCCGCGCAGTTTCAGGTAAGCTTCAATTTCACTTTTGGGGAAAAATGAGTATAAGAAAGTAAGCGCAATCGGCAGCAGTATAAGCACTGCCATTACCATAAGCAACACAAGGGAGATAATCGTGCCCGGCTTAGTACGACCGCGCGGGTGAGCCGTTCGGGGTGGGGATAGTTCCGTCATGCTGACGCTCCTTTTACAGTTGTTCGGTGGAACGTACGTAACGCGAGGCGTACATAAGCCCGAAAAACACAAACACGATGATGGCAAAGCTGTAGGCCGCCGTCGTAACATCCTGATAATCCAGCCGCGCAAACTTGTTGTTCATAAAATGCTGCAGGGTGTATACGGCCTCGTTGGGATAAGCGCCGCCGATGAAATACGCCTCCTTGAAAATCTTGAAGGCGTTGATCCATCCCAGAATGAATACCAAAAACGCGGTGGGGGCCAACAGCGGCAGGGTGATCTTGTGCGCCTGCCGCAGGGGGCCGGCGCCTTCCAGCCGTGCATATTCGTAATAGGCCTCGGGGATGGTTTGCAGCGCCGAGGCAAAAATCACCACGGAGAAGCCGATATTTTTCCATAGATACAGCGCGATGACCGGCACGCGCAGCGCGCTGCCTTCCAGCCACAAAACCCGACTGAAGCCCAGGCCGACCAGCATGCGGTTGATTACCCCGCCGTAATCAAACAGAATCAGCCAAATCAGAAGCAGCGCCGCCGACGGCATCAGGTAAGGCAGCAGCAGCGCGTTGCGGAAAAACACGGTGCGCTGCCCAAGGGCTTTAAGCAATATGGCCAGCAGAAAGGAAATGATCCAGATGGCCGGAGCGCAGAACAGCGATAGCGCCATGGTGTTTTTCAGGCCAAGAAGAAACATTTCATTGTGCCATATTTCCACGTAATTCTGGAACCAGATAAAGTTGTTTTGAAAGGTTCCGTCCGTCATGCTGTAATAGACGCCGCCAATGAACGGCGCCAGGGAAAAGGCTGTCAGGCCGATTAGGCCTGGCAGCAAATAGAAAATCACACTCTTTTTCCGCCGGAACAAGCGCGCATGCCTCCTTCGTGGCAAAATCCGATTGCCTGTCGGCTTCGCCTGCGCAATGGTGAAGCGATTATGCTTTTATTGTACGGGAGCATTACTGCATTTCCAGCTGGATCATCCGGATTTTTTGATCCGTCTGCGTGATGAACTGATCCAGCGTAATCTGCTGCTGATTATACCGTTCAATCAACGTGGTGATTTCTGAAGAACCTTCATCGTTGCTGCTGTAGCTTAGTATGTTGGGCGTGGCCGTGTAGCACAGGGATGCCATTTCGCGATAGGACGCAATGCTTTCTTCCGTAGCCAGCCAGTAGTACTCGTCTTTATGATCGAGCAAATCCTGATAGTTGTCAATAGTGGTCTGGATGTCCTTTACGTTCTCCGGTGCGGCGGTTTCCAGGCTTGCCTGTGCGTCGGCAAGCGCGGTTTCGTAATATTCCACGATTTCATCATAGTAGGGATAAGGAATCGCGTCGTTATCATCCGGGAACATCATTACATGCTGCGATTCTTCCATATTGTCCAGCACACACTGCAGGTATGCGGCGGCCAGCTCCGGATGCTCGGTATGGGGATTGACGAACAATGCCTGCACATACACGGGAAGATAAGCCGTTCCGCCCTCCTCAATGGGCAATACCAGCGGGGTGGAATAGGACTGATCGGCACTCACACTCAGCCAATCTTCATAGCGGGTAAACAGGTAGTCGTCGGATGAATCATCGGAGTAAACGTACATGTCGTCTTCATCCATCTCCGGGATGGTGTCGTTGAGCGCGTCGATGTCCAGATCCTCAATCGCTTCCATCATCTCGCGGAACAGTGGCGTATCCAGCGTAAGGTCCTTGCCCTCGGCCTGGTATTGGTTGATATACAGGTCCATTGCCATATCAAACAGGAAGCTGCCGTAATCATAGGCGTCCTGCACCAACTGCATATCGGGATATTCATCGATCCCTTCCTCTGTCCACCACTGCAGGAAATCGAGCAAACCCATAAAAGAGGTCGGGATCCGGTCGGTGAGCCCCAGCTCCTCCCAGGTATCGGGAATGATGCTCAGGCCATAGGCGTACATATAATCGGGAACGGCGTAAAAATGACCGTCTTTGGAGATGGCGTCCTGCAAAAAGGGATACAGTTGGCTGAGCGTATCGGTCAACGATGAATACTGCGACAAATCCATGCAATAGCCTTTATCCATCAAGCTGGCAAAATCCTGGTAGCTGAGGCTGATATTGTAAACATCAAAGGCATCGTCACCGGATACCATCGCCTGTGCCATCGCCGAGCTGGTGGAGAAATATACATCGTCATTGAAGGTGAGCGGCACATCCGGATAGTCCGCCATAAATGCAATGGCGGCGTCATCGATATAGCCATTATAAATGGAAAGCGAGCTGGATGGCATATATTGCGGATCGGTATTGCGCACAATCAGCGCATCCCATGTCAGGATGGCATACAGGCCTCCCGGCAGCATGCAGGCGGTTGGCGAGTTGATATAATCTGCCGGCAGATATGCAACCTGCACTGCCTCGCCGAGCGATACCATGGCCATCAGCTTGCTGTTGGTTGTGTAGTAGAGGGTATCGCTGTCGGCGTCGTATACGATTCCGTATACGTTGACATTGCCGAAATATCCAATTTCCGTTACGCTGCCGTCCGCCGGATCAAAAATTGCCAGTGTGGGATTGGCAACCTCGCCCGTATCGGTGTTATAAGCGGTCTGATAATCATAGAGCTCAACCAGCAGCCTGCCGTCGCGGTACGGCGTGATATCCTGCACGCTGTCAACAGGCCATGTGTCTGCCTCTCCCGTTGTCAGATCAAAGGACATCAAGGTGGTCGTTTCATAATCCTCATAGGTATGCATTAACAGATACAGCGTGTTGTTTATGATGTTCGGGCTGAGCAGCTCCACATAGTCGCCATCGCCGAGATGCTCATCAATCGCGTCCCAATCCAGCGTGACGGCCGGACCAAAGATCGTTTGTCCATCGGCAAAGGTGAGCGGATACAGGGATCCGTTCAACGAGTTAAGGCCATAGAGCGTGCTGCCGTCGCTGACCAGCAGGCTGAACAGATGGTCGGCATCGGCGCCCAGGGCTTCCTGCGCATCTTCCCAGGTGTAGGAGTATGCAAAGGGCAGGTCGGAGGCCAGCAGCTCCCCTCGCAGCCAGATCTTGGCGTAGGCCAGCAGCACCGCACGCTCGGGGCCCGTGAAGCCGAGTCCTGCGGCACGGCGCTCGGCCAGCTCCTCGTCGCTGGGCAGGGCCTCGATGGCGCGGTTGATGCGCCCCTGGCGCTCCAGGAAGCGCAGGAAGCGCGCCTGCCCCTCGAGCATGCGCGGCGCCACGCGCCCGCCCACCGACAGCACCTGAG
>DAOPIR010000211.1:0-3994 GCA_035399245.1 Candidatus Limiplasma sp. | reverse complement strand
TTGATCGGCTATGGCATGCACTGCCTGGGCTGCCCGCACGCAACGGCGGAATCGTTGGAGGATGCCTGTGCGGCGCACGGATCGGATCCCGACGCACTTGTGGAAAAACTGAACGACTTTTTGTCACAAAACCATTAACTATTGTTACAAACGCAGTGCTAACCCTTATATCATAAGGGTTTCACGTTTTCCACATCCGGTTGTTCGAAACTGTGGATAACCCGTGGAAAACGCATGGAAAGGATGCTGAAATGCTTATAAAATCAGGGCAGGAAGCGCTTTATGTAGCGATCGAAATGGAACGCGGCGCCATACAAACCTACGAACGCGCCCTGATGCTGACTGACGAAAACGATCCGAAAACCAAGGCGCTGCATCTGCAGCTCTCGGTCATTCTCGGGGATGAGCGCCAGCACTTAAAGCAATTTCAAGCGCTGTATCAGGGGCTGGACGCTTCGCTGGAGGAGCAGCTGATGCTCTCGGCTGTAGCGTCCGCCGTGCTGTTTAAGGGCGGATTAATGGGCGCCGTGCGGGGCGGCATGCTCAAAGACAAGCAAAGCCTGCTCACATTTGCCGCCGATGCCGAGCAAAAAGCGATCGACACCTATCGCTCGTTTGCCAGCGCCTGCAACGATCCCGACGCCGCAGCCATGCTCAACGGTATTGCGGGCGAGGAAGAGCAGCATCTCAAAACCTTGCGCGGTTACCTGTAATCATTCCCCATATCCCGCTGTTTTCGTCTCCGGTTTCGGAGACGGTTTTATTTCCACCACAGAAAGAAGGAAACCGCCATGTCTGAAAAGCTGACAACCAAAACCATTGCGCTCGCCGGTATGCTGGCTGCCCTGATTTTCCTGGCGACCTGGCTATTTAAGGTTCCTGTGGCATCCGGTTACATTCATCTGGGCGACGGCTTCATCCTGATTGCCGCCTCCATGCTCGGCTGGCCCGCCGTGCTGGCCGCGGCGCTGGGCAGCGCGCTGGCGGACCTGCTGGCCGGATACTCCATCTATATGCTGCCGACCTTTCTTATTAAAGGCGCGATGGCCGCCGTTGCCGTATGGGGCTGTACCCGGCAGACCCAGCCTGTGAAAATGCTTTATATGCTGCTTGCCGAAGCCGTAATGGTGGTAGGCTATTTCTTCACCGATTTCCTTTTGTACAACTGGGCGGCGGCCACGGGAGGCTTAATCGGCAATTTGCTGCAGGGGCTCAGCGGCGTGGCGGTATGGATTTTGCTGATGCCGGTGGTTAAGCGAATCCAAAAGCAATACTAAGCATAAAGAAAATTAGGACAACGCTTGCATTTTGTGCTTTCCAATGGTAGTATAGATTGATAAATTCCCAAGGAGGTTAACCGCATGACTGTAGCGCAATGGGTTGTCAGCATTCTGTTGCTGATATCCGCGATCATCATGATCGTAACCGTGCTGATGCAGAGCGGCGCACGCACAGGCCTTGGCGCAATCGGCGGCGCGGCTGAGACTTTTTTCGGAAAAAGCAAAGCGCGCGGCATGGATGCCAAGCTGGCGCTGATCACAAAAATCTGCACCGGAGTGTTTGTGGCATTAAGCATTGTGATGATGCTTCTAGGCTAATCAAATTACACATAAAGGCAGCCTTCCGTTCGTGGGAAGGCTGTTTTTATTCGCCCGAAAGGAGCTGTCGTCATGAGCCTGAATATAACGCTGCGGCGGGAAACCCCCGCTGATTATCACGCGGTGGAGGCATTAACCCGCGAAGCCTTTTGGAACCAATATCAACCCGGATGCAATGAGCACTATTTGGTGCATATCCTGCGGACATCCTCCTCGTTTATCCCCGAGCTGGATTTCGTGGCGGAGATAGATGGCAAGCTCGCGGGCAGTATTCTATATGCTAAATCCGTGATCCTACTCGACCAAGGCGGCAAGTTGCCCGTGATTACCTTCGGCCCCATATCCGTATTGCCGGCTTTCCAAAAGCAAGGTGTCGGCAGCGCCATGATCCGCCATACCCTTGGCCTTGCCCGGCAAATGGGATATCCCGCGGTGTTCATCTATGGCGACCCTGTATACTACAGCCGCACGGGCTTTCAGCCTGCCGAGGGCTACGGCATCGCCTCGGAAGGCAACGAATACCGTGCCGCTTTACAAGCTGTGGAGCTGCAGCCCGGCGCCCTGCAAAACGCACAGGGCCGGTTTTCGGAAGGCGATGTATACCACATCAACGAAGCCGCCGCCGCCGCGTTTGACCAGGCCTTCCCACCGAAGGAAAAGCGCAGCGATACTCCGGCCCAGCAACGCTTTCATGAGATCATCGCCATGCATCGGCCGCGGCGGTAAGCAAAGCAGCGCGCCGCGCACCGGCTTGGATAAGCTATTCCTCTTGATAAGGGGCTGACACATCACATAATAATTATCTGATAAATCATGTCGGCATGGCAGGCAAATCCATTCATGCCGATTATTTTCTATTCCAGCATTTCCCTTTTCTTTGTTGTGGAAACGTTGATAATGCCCATGAAATTATAACTAATAATGGAATATTTGTTAAATATTAACATTTTTGTTACATTAATGGATTCCGTCATTATTTGTGCTAAAATACACTATTAGAACTGGTATTAATTCCAGCCCGCAGCATCTTATCGAAAATCGTATCGAAAACCAACGCAACACCGATTTGTCGTGCATAGCAATAGGTATTAAACTCGAAATCATAATCGCAATTGTTACAGATTAATAATATGGGGGAAAACTATATGCAATCCAAGCGATTTTTCACGCTCCTATTCACCGTGATATTCTTGTTTTCGACGTTTCCTCTGCTAAGCGCATCGGCTGGCTCGGCACCCAGCATAACGCTCGGTGCCGCGTCGTATGTCAGCGGTACATATTATTTCAAAAGCGCCATCGTAAACGGTACGGATATCCGTACCCTGATGATCAACTTCACCGACAGCGTGAACCCGGGTGATGAAATCATCCTGCCGGCTGTTACCCCGACAGGATTTACCGTATCGGCGACCTCCGCATCCAATCCCTACAGTAAAACCATCAATATCGTCAGCGGTACGTTAACAAGTGTAGTGCAGGCATATATCCGTGCCATTGGGATCCGGCTTGCCGGCAGCTCGCAAACAGTGCAGTTTACCGTAACGGTGGAAAATATCACCCACGATACATTCTACTACGAATTCAACGGTCACTATTACCAATATATCCCGTATCCCACAAACACCAGTGAAACCTGGACCTCAGCCTATGACGCCGCCAAAGCATTGAGCTACATGGGCCGCACGGGCTATCTGGCCACCATCACCAGCCTGGAAGAGGATGAATTCGTCAACAGCCTATCCGGCGGCAAAACCGGTTGGCTCGGCGGCACCTATATGAAGCACTCGGACACCGGAACCACGCTGTACTACGATAGCTTTGATGTGAGCACAACACAGCATGATCCCTACGGCTGGTATTGGGCCTGCGGTCCGGAAAAAGGAAACGTATTCTATACCGTATTCAGTATATCGAGTTTACCGGGTACCACCATTTCGGATAAAGCCGACGCCGCCGATCAGGCAAACATCGGTAACTACTATAACTGGACTCGTCCGCTCAAGCTTTCGCAGGACGGTCAATATGAGCCCAACAATGCCTACACCGAAAGCTGCCTGACCACACTGGACGTTGTTGACGGCGAAGGCGTGGCAATCCCGGGCAAATGGAACACGGATTTTTCCTGGAACAACCTTCCCTATGACCGTGAATGTGAAGGCTCGGACGATATGTACGCTGTCCGCGGGTATTTTGTTGAATACGGAGATCAGACCTCCGGCGATACGGGCACCCACGATACCGCGTTTGCCATCGACAACGCGACGCTGTATACACCTCATGCAATTATCGAAACCGTTACTCCGCAAACCGGTGATTCCAGCCACATATGGCTATACTGGACACTGGCCTCCGTCGCCGCAGCCGGTATCGCGATATTGGCCATCCGCTGTAAAAAG
>DAOPIR010000210.1:0-4109 GCA_035399245.1 Candidatus Limiplasma sp. | reverse complement strand
GCTGGTCGGGCAGCCACCACGCCGACTGCGTGCCCTACGATACGTCCGATACCGCAACGCTGTGCTCCATTCTGGGCGTAACGTACAGCTCCGCAAGCCCCACATCCAGCGAGCTGTCCTTGATTAAAGCCGCCGGTGACGACGACTGGCCGGATTACACCTGGCCGAAGATGCGCTGGAATGGCACGACCTATGCCAACAAGTATAAGATCCCCGTATGGGTCAACCTGAACGGCACCGTATACTGCGCCAGCATCTACGTTATCCCGCACGGCTTTACCGGTACCAGCAGTTTCTCCCTGTCCAAGCTCAACGGCCAGTACTACTACGAGCGCAATAATATGTACGGCATGCTGTGCGTGCACTTCTACGGCAGCACCACCCATGCTTCCAACAAGGTGGACGCCACGCACATGTCCAACATCAATTACGCCTACAATAAGGCGGCCTCGTACTTCGGCTCCAGCAAGGTACAGTAAACTCAGCCAAAACCGAATATCAGGTCCTGCATCCTTACGGATGCGGGACCTCGTTTTATTCTGATTAGAAAATGGAACCAAAGGCATAAATACCTCAAAATGCAAGTCATATACCACAGCAGCGTAAGCCAAAAAACCGACCAAATTCCGACCGTATCAAACAGCGTATGGATTGCTCAATATTAAATACCATAATCCGTGTTGACAAGGATTGGGGATCGTGTTAGACTACTTAAGGTTAGAGGCCTCTAACAACGCGATTACCGGACACTTTGTTTCGTATACCTAAATATCTGCAAGGAGGATATCCATGAAGAAAATCGCTGTTGTTATGCTCGCAATATCCCTTATGCTTTCCTGCCTGAGTGTTACGGCAACGGCAGCCCAAGGCGAAGCGGATGCCGATAAGCTGCTTGTATACCTGTCCGGCCCAGAAGCAATGCTGACTGCGCTGGAGGCGGGATTTGAAGAAAGCCGCGGAGACGTGGCCGATTTCCTGATTATGAGCTGCGGCGAAGTGCGCAGTAAAGTGTGGACGGAAAAGGAAGCCGGAAAAATTCAGGCTGATGTCGTATGGGGATCCGATCCGCTGATCTATAACCTGCTGGATGAAGAAGGATTGCTGTGCGATCTGTCCGGCATTGAAAACGCCGCCGCGATTGCGGAGGAATATACCACCGATCACAACTATCTGTTAGTCAACGAACGTTATATTGCCATCATTTACAACAGCGATGCACTGACCGGTGACGACGTACCCACGAGCTTCAGAGACTTACTGGATACGAAGTACGAGAACAGGATGGTAATGGCCGACGCTACGCAATCGTCCACTGCGCTGGGCATTGTATCATGTCTCAATCAGCTGTTGGGCATTGAATATCTTGAAGGATTGCAGGCAAACGGCATGATGCTGACCAAGTCAAACGGACAGGTGCCTTCGCTGATTTTGGAAGGCCAGTACGATGTGGGAATAGCGCCGCACGACGCGGTAATCCGGCTGCAAAACAAGGCCAAAAAGCAAAGCTACGAGATTTCGCTGGCGATAGCCTGGCCGAGCGAAGGTGCAGTTGCCATTCGGCGGCCGATTGCTATCATCCAGGATGATGAGCGCAGCGAGGCGGAGCAGACGCTGGCGGAAGAACTGGTGAACTATCTCCTATCAAAGCAGGCGCAGACCATCACGACGAAATACGGATTTGTCAGCGTTCGCACAGATATCGAAAACACGGTTCTGCCCGAGGGTGTGGAAAAGGTGGTTATCAATTGGGACGTGGCATCCCAAGAACAGGAAACATTCAAAGACGTGTATGAGCAGATCTTCTAAAACCGGTGCTGTGCTGCGATCGGCTATGAATCGGGCAAAATCGGGTTTAAACGCGCAAAACTTGATTTTGCTCGTTTCCGTGATTCTAGTTTTATGGATCATTGGCTATCCGCTGCTCAATATCGTAAAAAACAGCTTTATGGAGGATGGAAGCCTTGATTTATCAGCCTATGCATCCGTATTTAGCGCACAGCAGACCTACCAGGCGCTTTGCAACACGCTGCTTGTTGCGGCCGGCGTGCTGCTGCTGGCGGGCCTGATAGGCGGAAGCTTGGCATTTCTGGTGGAAAAAACCGATTTCCGGTATAAGAAAACCGTACGATTTTTGGTGTTTCTGGAGTTTTGCATTCCGTCGTACATCATCGCGGTATCCTGGATACAGATCACCGCCCGCGGCGGCTATTATCACAGGTTTCTCAGGCTGTTTGATCCAAATATCTCGTATGTATTCAGCCCGTATTCGTTTATCGCGGTCATTATCGTGCTATCCGTGCATCTGTATCCGTTGGTGTTCTTTGGGGTGAGTAATGCCCTCAGAAAAAATCAGGGTGTGCTGGAAAACGCAGCTAAGCTTTCGGGGGCTTCGTCGTTTACGGTGTTTAAAAGCGTTACGCTGCCGCTGGTGATGCCGTCGTTTTTGTCGGTTGGGCTGCTGGTGTTCAGCCGTGCGACAGCGAATTTCGGCATCCCTGCCTTGCTTGCGCTGCCGTTTGGCGGCGAGGTGCTCACCACGCGGATTTATAAGGCGATATCGGAGCTGGATTTGCAGTCGCTCAGCGTCCTGTCGCTGCTGCTGATAGCCATATCATACGCTTTGTATGCCGCTGCCGAGGGCTGGGTAAAGCGCCGCGCATTTTATACGGAGACGTCTGGCGCAGTATCCGCACGTAAACAGACTGCCCTTGGAGGCAAACGATGGATCGCTGAATTTTTCACGGGTATTTTCTTTATATTGGTACTGGTTATACCGCTGATTACGCTGCTGTTGTCGTCCTTCATGAAGCGATGGGGACTGACTGTCAGCACGGGGAATATGACGCTTCATAATTATCGATTGGTACTGTTTGAAAACGCCATGATGAAGCGTGCGTTTTTAAACAGCCTGCTTTATGGCACGGTGTCGGCCGGCGCAGCGGTATGCATGGCGGTCATCATCGTATATCTGCACCGCTTTGCACGCTCTAGAACAACCGGATTTCTGGCTGCGGTGGCTTCACTGCCATTGGCCGTGCCAAACATCATCCTGGCTGTCGGTGCTATCTTCGCGTGGATCAACCCGCCCTTCAAGCTGTACGGTACCTGCTGGATCATCATGCTCACGTATACGGTATTATTTATCCCGATCTGTATTAAACAAATTTTGGGCCTCTCGCAGACCGTGAACCCGTCCATCGATCTGGCGGCAAGAACGTTGGGCGTGCCGATCGCCCACCGGATAACGCAGCTGTTTATGCCACAGGTGCTTCGGGGCGCGGCGGCGGGCTTTCTGTTGTCATTCCTGATTGCGTTTCGGGAGATCCCCATATCGCTGCTTTTGTATTCCAAAGGCAATGAAACGGCGGGCGTGCTGTTGTTTACCATACAGTCCAACTCTTATGGGCTGGAGATGACCTCCACGATTGCGGTGATCGTGATTCTTATCAGCGTTGCGGGCAACCTGCTGGTGCAAAATCTATGTGAAAAGAGACTGGTGCATGAAAACGCTGCAGCTTACTGAAATCACAGCGAAATATGGAGAAAATACGATTCTGGATCGCTTTTCCCTGACGATTGGAGCTGATGACCTGCTGGTTATCCTCGGCCCGAGCGGATGCGGAAAGAGCACGCTGCTATATTCCATTGCGGGGCTGATCAGGCCGCGGTACGGCACAATTGCGTTTGACGGACAAACGGTATTTTCAGCACGGAAAGGGATCAATATTCCGGCTGAAAAGCGGCATATAGGCTTTGTATTTCAGGATTATTCGTTATGGCCGCATATGAGCGTGTATGATAATATCGCTTATCCGCTGCGCGTTGACGGCTTGAAAAAGCCGGAGATCGATGATCGCGTATGCGGGCTGCTGGAAGATGTCGGTCTTTCGGGCAAAAAGCGCAGCCTGCCGTCGCAGCTCAGCGGCGGAGAGAAGCAGCGCGTTGCTCTTGCGCGTGCCATTGCGGCGGATCCGGTGTTGTTGCTGATGGACGAGCCGCTTGCCAATATCGACGCGGCGTTGAAAAGCCAGCTTCTTTCGCTGATTACGCATCTGAAGCAAACGCTTCAAATTCCTACGGTTTATGTAACGCACGATCAAAAGGAGGCG
>DAOPIR010000209.1:0-4193 GCA_035399245.1 Candidatus Limiplasma sp. | reverse complement strand
TTTAAAAGCACCAACGGAAGATGATTGGCCGCATTGCGGAGGTACTTGTTCCCCTCTTCGTTGTGCTCCACAAAGGTTGAACCCAATAAAATAATGCCATCCACATGCTTGCTGATGAGCCACTCCACGCCTTTCTCACGGTCCGCCAGCTGGCTGCCTGTGCAAAGCAGCATGCTGTCGTACCCCTGCTTGCGCAGCATCCGTTCCAGATAGCTCAGCGCGTTTGCCAGATAGTAATCCGATGCGTTGGGGCACAGCAGTCCGATGGTGCGCATTGTTTTCAAGCCCAGCCCACGGGCAAACGGATTGGGCACATAGTCATATTCCGCCATGACGGCAAGAACTTTTTCCCTTGTTTTCTGGCTGACACGCGCGCTGTTGTTGAGTACGCGTGATACCGTTGCGATCGAAACCCCTGCTTTTTCAGAAATGTCATAAATATTCATCAGGTATACCATCCTGTCATTGATAATGGTTTCACAAGTATTTACATAATAGATAGTATAATCGAATATCGTGAAAACGCAAGTGTAACCGCCTAGATTCTTTGTTTACATACTTCCATCCATGATTTGTCCGCCAAATATCCATTGACGAATATTGCAAACCAGAGTACTATAATGGTAAAACTGATGTAAATAGTTACACAGCTATTCTGAAACGGAGGTGCTAACAATTGAAGAGATTGTCAGCCGCCATTGCCCCGGGTAAAAAACGTTCCATCAAAGTACTTCAATTCGGTGAAGGAAATTTCTTGCGGGCCTTCGTCGATTACATGCTGGATATCGCCAATGAATGCGGCCGGTTTGACGGCGATATCGTCATCGTAAAACCCATCCCCTATGGATCGCTGGAGCGCTTTCACGATCAGGACTGCCGCTATACGGTGCTGCTGCGCGGTATGGAGGACGGCAAGTGCGTGGAAAAAACGCGGATCATCACCAGCGTACAGGACGCTGTGGATTGCTATACCGAATATGATCAATACGCGGAGTATGCCCGATTGGACAGTCTCCGTTTTATCGTAAGCAATACCACGGAAGCCGGTATTGTGCTGGATGAAGAGGACCAGTTTACCTTTACGCCGCCGCATTCCTATCCCGGTAAGCTGACCAAGTTTCTTTTTGAGCGAGCCGAAGCGTTTGATTACAGCCTTGACAAAGGACTGATCATCCTCCCCGTGGAGCTGATTGACGACAACGGAATCGTATTGCGGCAATGCGTACATGCACTCGCCGCAAAGTGGAAGCTCGGTGAACGCTTTACCAAATGGCTGGACGACGCCTGCATCTTCACCTCTACGCTGGTTGACCGCATTGTGACCGGATACCCGCGTGACGAGGCCGAGGCCATTTGGCAAAAGCTCGGCTATGAGGACCAGCTGCTGGATACCGCCGAACCGTTTGGCCTGTGGGTGATCGAATCGCAAAAGGATATCCGCAGGGATTTGCCCTTGCCGGAGTGTGGGCTGCCCGTGCTGTTTACCGACAATCAAAAGCCTTATAAGCAGCGTAAGGTGCGCATTTTGAATGGTGCCCATACGTCCTTCGTGCCGATGGCCTACCTATGCGGGCATGATATCGTGTTGGAAGCAATGCAAGATCCGATGATCAAATCCTTCATATTGGACACCCTGCAAAACGAGGTCATCCCAACGCTTACCCTACCCAAGGATGATCTGGTCAGCTTTGCCCAGGCGGTCATCAGCCGGTTTGAAAACCCGTTTATCAAGCATTCGCTGCTGGCGATTTCCCTTAACTCCGTATCCAAATGGCGTGCGCGCTGCATGCCGAGTTTTCTTGCGTACATCCGGCAAACCGGCACACTGCCGTCGCATCTCACCTTTTCCATTGCAGCGCTGATGGCTTTGTATCAGGGATCTGGAATCCAAAATGGCGTTATGCTGTGCAAACGTGACGGCAAGCCGTATGAAATTCGGGACGATGCGGCGGTTCTGCAGTTTTTCGTCAACCATTCCGGCCAGTCTCCGGCGGAGCAGGCAGCCGCGTTTTTAAGCAACGAATCCTTCTGGGGCCAGGATTTAGCGCAGATTGATAACCTTACGCAAGCCGTGGCAAAGACACTTGCGGACATCCTGCAAAACGGCATGCAAAAAACTGTTGCCGCTTATTTTACAAAGAATTAAAATATATAAAAGGGAATCCAAATCGGCATGCCGAATACTCAAACGACCTTTGACTGTATAAAATCATAAGGAGGATAAATTAACATGGAACTGCGCAATGCATCGAGCCCCAAAGACGTAAAATACTATGATACGACTCGCCTTCGGGAAGAATTTCTGATCGAGGATCTGTTCAAGCCCAACGAAGTGAAAACGGTCTACAGCCACATCGACCGTATCATTACCGGCAGCGCCGTGCCCGCCGGCAAGACCCTCAGCCTTCCCTCCGGCGACGCGCTGCATGCCAAAAGCTTTTTGGAGCGCCGTGAGCTCGGCATTATCAATATCGGTGCCGGCGCCGGCGTTGTGACCGTAGACGGTACCCGCTATGATCTGCGCTCTAAAGACGGACTGTATGTCGGTATGGGCGCCGCGGATGTAACCTTTGAAAGTGCGGACGCCAAAAGCCCCGCTTTGTTCTATTTCAACAGTGCTCCCGCGCACCGCACCTGCCCCACCGTGCTCATCAAGCCGGAAGACTGCGCCAAGGTGGAGCTTGGCACGCAGGAAGAAAGCAACCACCGTACTATCTGCAAGTATATCCTGCCCGGTCAGGTGGAAAGCTGCCAGCTCGTGATGGGCATGACCACGCTGATGCCCGGCAACGTATGGAACACCATGCCCTGCCACACGCACGACCGCCGCATGGAGGTATATCTCTACTTTGATCTTCCTGAAGACGCGGTTGTTTTCCACTATATGGGTGAGCCGGACGAGACCCGTCACATCGTTATCCGCAACCAGCAGGCGGTCATCAGCCCCAGCTGGTCCATCCACAGCGCCAGCGGCACCTGCGGCTATACCTTTATCTGGGGTATGGTCGGCGAGAATCAGGCCTTTGACGATATGGACGCCGTTCCCATGAGCAAGCTCCGCTAATATCTGCTATAGTTTGCAAGAAAGAGATGTGAACGAAAATGGATATGATTCATAAACTATCGCTGGCCGGCATGATCCCCGTTATCAAAGTGAACGATGCCAACGACGCCGTGCCGCTTTGCAAAGCGCTTGCGGACGGCGGCCTGCCTGTGGCGGAGATCACCTTTCGCTCCGCCGCTGCTGAAGAAGCCATCAAGCTTGTGCATGAGGCGCTCCCCGATGTGATGCTTGGAGCCGGCACCGTGCTTACCATTGAGCAAGCCGACCGCGCAATCGCCGCCGGCGCTACCTATATCGTCAGCCCGGGCATCAATGCCGAGGTTGTAAAGCACTGCATTGACGTGGGCGTGCCGGTTGTCCCGGGCTGTGCCAACCCAAGCGACATCGAGCTTGCGCTGTCGCTTGGCATTCAAACCGTCAAGTTCTTCCCCGCCGAGGCGCTGGGCGGCCTGAAACTGATCAAGGCGATGAGCGGCCCTTATGTGGACGTCAAGTTCATCCCTACCGGCGGCATTAACGAAGGCAACTTGCTGGACTACCTAAACTTCCCCAAGATTGTCGCTTGCGGCGGCAGCTGGATGGTGGACCAAAAAGCAATCGTGGCCAAGGACTGGGTGAAGATCGAGGAAATTACGCGAAGTGCCGTATCCGTAATGCTTGGGTTGGAGCTGCGGCATATCGGCATCAATTCCGGCTCTCCCGAGCAGGCAATGAAGGATGCGCAGATGCTGACCAAGCTGCTGGGCTGGCCGATCAAGGACGGCAACAGTTCCACCTTTACCGGCACCGCATTTGAGATGATGAAAAAGCAGTTCCGCGGTACGCATGGGCACATTGCGATTGCGACCAATTACATTGATCGTGCCCGCTGGCATCTGGAGCAGAGAGGCTTTACGTTTGACGACGATGCCTGCTTCTATAAGGACGGAAAGATGATTTCCATCTATTTGAAGGATGAGATCGCCGGATTTGCGTTCCACCTTCTGCAAAAATAATCATCCTCGGGATTGAGAAAGGATGTTTTTTCTATGAAAGTTGTAACCTTCGGAGAAATCATGCTCCGGCTGAAAAGCCCGGCGTATGAGCGCCTGTTCCAGTCTCCCGCATTGGAAGCCACCTTTGGCGGCGG
>DAOPIR010000208.1:0-4254 GCA_035399245.1 Candidatus Limiplasma sp. | reverse complement strand
TTGCGGGCTGCTGCCTGCGTGTCGCCGTCGTAGGTGTAGGCTTTCACGTCCACATCCATGGCCTCGATCAGATCATACAGCGATCCCGCCTGATCCAGCGCCAGCGCCTTGGTGGGAAACATATACAGCGCGCGCGCATCATGATCCTTCAGGATGGCGGACAGCACCGGCAGGTTATAGCACAGCGTCTTGCCGCTGGCTGTCGGGGTGACGACCACGTAATCCTTCTGCTGCTGCGCGGCCTCCCACGCCGACGCCTGATGGGTATACAGCTGCTTGATTCCGCGCTTTTTCAATACTGTAACCAGGCGCGAATCCATGGACGCGGGAAAATCCACCATCTGCCCCTCTTTGGGTTCGATGGTCTCCCACGCCGTTACGTTCTCCATGAAATCGTGATCGTGCCGAAGCGTCGCTATCAGTTGATCGATATTCACATTGGCCTCCATTTTATACTGCGGTTTCCTTATTCAATTCTACAAACGCGAACATATATTCCTGCTTGTGGAACATCGTTTCTGCAGAATCGCCAAAAAACCGCCGAAGCGGTTTTTTGGCTGTGTTTATGTTATCTATGCTTTTTCGGGCTGCCCGATCATCTCGGTAATGCGGCAGGTGCGTTCAAACGCCAGCTTGCCGTCCTTGACATACAGGTGTACTAAATCGCCCAGGGCGATATTGCCGCAGATGATTTCCTCGCTGAGCTGATCTTCCACAATGCGCTGGATGGTACGCCGCAGCGGACGTGCGCCATAGTTTACATCAAAGCCTTCGCTGGCCAGCAGATGCACCACATCGTCGTCGTAGATCAGGCTCATATTCTGCTCCTCCAGCCGTTTGGCAACGTTGGAGAGCATTAACGCGGCGATCTTTTCGATATCGTCCGGCTCTAAAGCGTGGAACACAATCAGCTCGTCCACACGGTTGATAAACTCGGGACGGAATACATCCTTAACCTCGGCCATGATACGTTCCTTCATCTTTTCATAGTCGCGCACGGTTTCAATCGCGCCGCCAAAGCCGAGGGATTGCTTGCCGATAATGGTATGCGCACCGGCATTGGAGGTCATGACGACAATCGTGTTTTTGAAGTTCACCACACGCCCGTCGCTGTCGGTCAGGCGTCCGTCCTCCATGATCTGCAGCAGGATGTTAAACACATCGGGATGCGCTTTTTCCACCTCGTCAAACAGGATGACGCTGTAGGGCTTCTGCCGTACCTTCTGGGTAAGCTGGCCGCCCTCTTCAAATCCCACATAACCCGGAGGCGAGCCAACAAGACGTGATACGCTGTGCTTTTCCATGTACTCGCTCATATCGATGCGAATCACGGCGTTTTCATCGCCGAACATCGCCTCGCCCAGCGCGCGGCACAGCTCGGTTTTGCCTACGCCCGTGGGGCCCAGGAAAATAAACGAACCGATGGGCCGCTTGGGATCATGCAAGCCGGCGCGCGCCCTGCGCAGGGCACGGCTGACAGCCGAGATAGCTTCCTCCTGCCCGATCACGCGCTGATGCAGCGTCTCTTCCATGTGCAGCAGCCGTTTGCTTTCGCTTTCAGTCATCTTTTCTACGGGAATACCCGTCCAGCTGGACACAATCTGTGCGATATCCGCTTCCTTGACGGACGAATACATTTTGGCACGCCGTGCCTGCCATTCCTGGCGCTTTTTATCAATGGTATCCTCAAACTGCTGAATACGCTCTTCCAGTTCCTTTGCCCGATCGAAGTCCTCGTTGAAATTCGCATCCTTCAGCTCGTTTTTGAGCTGTTTGAGGTGCTCTTCCATCTCCTGAACCTTCGGGGTTTTCTTATAACGTTTCAGGCGCACACGGGAGCCCGCCTCATCCATCAGATCAATCGCTTTATCGGGCAGATGGCGGTCGCTGATATAGCGGTCGGACAGCAGCACGGACGCCCGCAGCGCTTCATCGGTGATTTTAACCTGATGGTGCTTTTCGTAGCGCTCCCGCAGCCCTTCCAAAATGGCAAGGGTTTCGTCGGTGGAAGGCTCAAACACCTTAACCGGCTGAAAGCGGCGCTCCAAAGCGGGGTCCTTTTCGATATACTTGCGGTAATCCTCGATGGTTGTCGCGCCGATGCACTGCAGCTCACTGCGGGCCAGCGCGGGTTTTAGTATATTAGCGGCGTCGATGCTGCCTTCGGCCTTGCCGGCACCCACCAGCGTGTGGAACTCATCAATAAAGATGATGATATTCCCTTCCTTTTTGATTTCCTTCAGCGTATCCTTCAGGCGTTCCTCAAACTCGCCGCGGTACTTGCTGCCGGCGATCATGCTGCCCAGATCCAGCGACAGAATACGCTTGTCAGACACCGTTTCCGGCGCTTTGCCCGAGGCAATCAGCATGGTCAGCCCTTCTACCACGGCGCTTTTGCCAACGCCGGGCTCGCCCACCAGCACCGGATTGTTCTTGGTACGACGGCTTAAAATCTGGATCAGGCGCTCCATTTCACCGGTACGGCCAACCACCGGATCCAGCTCTCCGTCCCTGGCTGCCTGTGTCAGATCGCGGCAGTATTTTTCCAGCGCCGATTCCTTTTCTTCCTTTTCCTTTGCCTTTGGGGGATTAAGCTCCGGATTGACATCATCACTTTGCAGGATGCGTGTCAGCGCCTGCGCAATGGCCTCCGTATCGACATCCATGTCGTGCAGAATGGTCATCGCGACGCTTTCATCTTCGCGAAACAACGCCAACCAAAAGTGCTCCGTGCCCACAAAGGCATGGTTAAAGCGTTTGCTTTGGATGATGCTGCCTTCCAGCAGCTTTTTGCTGCGGGGCGTGAGCTCCATAATCCCGCGTGTGGTAGCGTTTCCCTCACCAAGATCGCGCACGCGTTCCATCACCGCATCATAGGTAACCTGCTTTGGCAGCAGCTTAGCCATGGTGGGGTCCGGACTTTTTAAAAGTCCCAAAAGGATATGCTCCGTACCCACATATTGTTGTTTAAGCGCCACAGAAGCCTGCTGTGCGTAGGCAATGGCTTGCTGTGCCCGCTGTGTAAACCGTCCGAAAATCGCCATGTTATCCTCCTTGCGAAGCCTGGTCTTTCCTGGCAATCTGCATAAGCATTGCTTTCAGGATTTTTGCGCGCAACGCATCTTTCAGTGCGGCATGGATGGGAATGGTGTAACTGCTGTCCGCGATGGCTGCCCGCATCATGTTGGCTTCGGTTTCGGTAACAACCTCGCGTTCCTTCAGCTGCGTGATTAAATGGTCCGCTTTTATCGCGGGGATCTGATCCCCCACCCTTTCCTCCAGCAGGTACATCAGCTGTTGGCAGGTGTCCTGCTGCATTCGGAAAATGCGGATATAGCCCCCGCCGCCCCGCCGGCTCTGAATTAAGTATCCATGATCGGGCGTAAAGCGTGTCGCCAGCACATAATTGATCTGTGAAGGGGCGCAGTTAAAATACTCCGCCAATTCGTTGCGCTTCAGCTCAATCTCATTGTCATCATGCGTAAGCATGGTTTTTATAAATTCTTCTATCGTGTCGCTCAGGCGCATACTGAAACCTCCCCGTCAAAAATGTTGACTATCTTTGACCATTACATCATATCACGATCCAGAAGAAAATGCAATGATTTGCTTTCGATGATTATACATATTTACGTCCCCCGATTGCAATTGCTTTTCCTGCCATTCCGACTTTATTTTCATATATATTCTATATGTTTTTTGGCATACCAAGTGCAGATAATTCTGGCATGATATCCGGCAAAGCAGCAAATAATGTAAATTATCCTTGAAACGTTTCATTCGTTTTCCGTTTGCCTGCGGGATTGGCTTGTTCCGTATCGGTGTATATGCTATAATGCAAACAAGATTTTTTAAGGGAGGGTTCGGTGTGGCCATAAAGGCAAGTAGCAAGGCCAAGAATCAAAGGAAGAAAATGCTGTATCGCGTTTTGACAATCGTCGTGGTGGTTGTCATGGTAGGCGGTATTCTTCTGGCCTCTCTTTTATCCAATTTGTACTGAGTATACTGACTATGACTGAGCAACAAGCAACGCTATCATCCCCCAGAACGGCTCTTGCGGGTAATACGGATACTTCCCTGCTGAAAATCATCGCGCTCGTATGCATGATTTTTGACCATGTCGGGGTTGCCTATTTCCCGGGTGTTATCGAGCTGCGCATTATCGGCAGGATGGCCATGCCGCTGTATGCCTGGTGCCTGGTGGTGGGAAGCGAATACACGCACGATCCGCTGAAGTACGCGCTGCGCCTGTTT
>DAOPIR010000207.1:0-4412 GCA_035399245.1 Candidatus Limiplasma sp. | reverse complement strand
TGTTCCTTATTAGATGCAAAACAGATGGAAATGGTTGTATTGTTTCTCGTTTTGGATGCATAAAGAAAATTTTTATTACGGCTTTCACACGCAGAAAATGTTATAGTATCATGTATAATAGACATCAAAGAAGCGCTCACTCACGGTAGGCGTTTCACCTGAAAGCACCGGAAAGCCCGAAATATAACCAGAACGGACATGTGAAAGCCCATGAACCATAACAAATTACTAAGCGGGATGCTGGATATCGGCGAGCAGATGCTGTGCTGCGGGGCCGAGATCAGCCGCGTGGAGGACACGGTGGAGCGCATCGGGCTGGCCTACGGGCTGGAGCGGGTGGACGTGTTCACCATCACCTCCAGCATCGTGGTGACCGCATGCTTCAGCGCTGATGAAACGCTGACGCAGACGCGGCGCATCCGCACGCGGTCGGTGGATCTGGAACGTCTGAACCGGCTCAACGCGCTGTCACGCGAAATATGCCAAAACAAGCCCGACGCGGACACCCTGAAAGCGCAGGTGCGGGCGGTGATGTCGCAAGGCGCGTTTCCGGTATGGCTGCTGTATGGCGCATCCGCGCTGATCGCGGGCGCGTTTACGGTATTTTTCGGCGGCAGCCTGAAAGACGCGCTGGTATCCGCCGTGATCGGCGTGCTGCTGAAAAAGCTGATGACGCTTTCCATCCGCTTTCACCTCAACAGCGTCGTGTCCAACGTGCTGCTCTCCTTTGCGGGCGGCGCGGCAGCGCTGCTGGCCCTGCGGCTGGGGATCTGCGACAGCTACGCCAAAACGGTGATCGGCGATATCATGCTGCTGATTCCGGGCATTACCCTGACAGACGCGCTGCGCGACATGTTTTACGGCGACCTGATCTCCAGCATCCAGCGGCTTTGCGAGGCGCTGCTGTTTTCCTCGGCGATCGCCTTTGGCTTCGTGCTGGCAAGGAGGGTGATCGGATGAGCTTTGTGCAAGCATGGGTCGTACCGATTTTATGCGCCGCGCTGGGCACGCTGGGATTTTCCGTATTATTCCACGTGGGGAAAAAGCACCTCTTCTTTTCCACGCTCGGCGGCGCCGTTGCGTGGGCCGGATATCTTGCCTTTTTTGCGTGCATCGGCAATCTGTACATCAGCTACACGCTGGCGTCCGTCGTCGCGGCCATCTATGCGCACCTGATGGCCCGCGTCTTTAAAACACCCGCAACGCTGTTTGCGCTGCCGGCCACCATCCCCATGATCCCCGGCGAGGCGTTTTTTGAAACGATGCAGTTTGCCGTGCTGGGCGACTGGGCCAATTTTGCCGCTATGGGCGTGCGCACGCTGGGCATGGCCGCAGCCATTGCCATCGGGCTGATCGTAGGCGGCATGGCCGACCGGTTGCAGTTTTACCTGATCAATGCGCGGCGGCAGAAGCGAAACGGAATCTAAGAAAATCAGGCAGATAAAAGCACCATGCCATATAGGCCTCTATCCCTTGTCATATAAGGCTTTGACATATCCCCAGCCGGCAGGCATCGGGAGCGCAAAAAAATAGTATTGACGCACAACCATATGTGATGTATAACCAATGCGGAAAGCATTGTTATTTTTATGGCTTAACCTTTGCTCTCCGATTATTTGCACAGGAAAGATGGGATATGGATGGAAGAAATGACGGATGACGTTCCGTTGCCTCCGGCCCGAATCGTAGTCGGCATTATTTTCAACAGCAAGCACAAAACAGATCATGAAATACCGGATCTGGAAGCGGAATACGACAGCATGGACACAGTGTATGCGCTGCGCGATGTGTTTGCCTCGGCAGGTATCCAAACGGTGCTGCTGGAATGCGACGAAACACTGCCCCAGGCCCTTCAGGATACGCACATCGACATTGCCTTCAACATTGCAGAGGGCAGAGGCGGCAGAGGCCGGGAGGCCGAAGCGCCGGCGCTGCTCAATCTGCTGGGCATTCCCTTTACCGGATCGGACGAAACAACCCTTTGCATCGCGCTGGATAAGGCGCTTTGCAAAAAGCTGCTGAGCGCCTACCACGTCCGCACGCCGCGCTGCCGGGTGATCTCGGCGGAAAAGGACATCCGTCTGGGTGGCCTGCACGTCCCCGTCATCGTCAAGCCCAATGCGGAGGGCTCCAGCAAGGGCATTCCCGACGCCTGCATCGCCGAAAGCGAAGCGGAGCTGAAGGATCTGGTGCGGCGGGAGCTGCAGCTGTACGGCGGGCCGGTGCTCGTGGAGGAATATATCCACGGCCGCGAGTTCACCGTCGGGCTTCTGGGCAACGGCGACGCGCTGCGCGTGTTTCCGCCCATGGAGATCGTCTTTCATAAAAATACAAACGGAAATTACCAGATATACAGCTACGGCGTAAAGCAGGACTACAAAAACATCGTCAGCTACGAAAGCCCCGCCAAGCTGGAGCCATCCCTTGAAAAGCAAATGGTCCGCACGGCGCGCCGCATCTATCAGGCGCTGGGCTGCCGTGATTTTGCGCGCGTGGATTTTCGCCTGACGGAGGACGGAAAGCTGTACTTCATCGAGATCAATCCGCTGCCCGGGCTTGCACCCGGTTACAGCGATTATCCGATGCTGGCGGAATTTGCGGGCGTTTCGCATCGGGAGCTGGTGCTGGCCGTGCTTAGCGCGGGCATGCGCCGCTATGGATTGGAGACGGTGCAATGAAACGCTGTACAGATTACGCCGCCCATTATCCGCAGTGGAACGACTGGAAGTGGCAGTACGCGCACCGCATCACCAAAGCGGACGAAATCGCATCCTATCTCAATATGTCGCAGGCGGGAAAAGCGGACGTGGAGCAATGCCTGTCCGCGTTTCGCATGGCGATCACACCGTACTACGCCTCGCTGATCGATCCGGCGGATGCCGACGATCCCCTGCGCAAGGTATGTGTGCCGCGCATTGAGGAAACCTACCCCTGCGCAAACGATATGACTGATCCGCTGGGCGAGGAGCACGACAGCCCCGTGCCCAATATCGTGCACCGCTATCCCGACCGCGTGCTGTTTTTGACCACGCTGTGCTGCTCCACCTACTGCCGCTACTGCACGCGCCGCCGCGTAGTAGGCGAAGAAGACCGCGTGATTACCGAGGCGGCGTTGAAAAAGGCCGTCAGCTATATCCGAAGTCATACGGAAATCCGCGATGTGCTCATCTCCGGCGGCGATCCGCTGGTGATGAAAACCGAAAAGCTGGAGCACATTATCCAGCAGCTGCGCGCTATTCCGCATGTGGATATCATCCGCATCGGCACGCGCGTGCCGGTGGTGCTGCCCATGCGCATTACCGACGAGCTGCTCACCATGCTTAAAAAGTACCAGCCTATCTGGATCAACACGCACTTTGCCCACCCCAAGGAAATCACGCCGGAGGCGGCGCGCGCCTGCACCGCGATCGTGGATGCCGGCATCCCGCTGGGCAACCAGACGGTGCTGCTGCGCGGCATCAACGACAGCGCGGATATTTTGAAAGACTTGTTCTTAAAGCTCGTACATCTGCGCGTGCGCCCCTACTACCTCTACCAGTGCGACCTATCCCGCGGTATCGGGCATTTTCGCACCACGGTGGACGAGGGCATCGACATCATGCACGCCCTGACCGGCAATATCTCCGGCTATGCCGTGCCAAAATTTGTGATCGACGCACCGGGCGGCGGCGGCAAAATTCCCATCAACTACAACTACATTCTTACCAAAAACGAGCGGGAAGTCGTAATGGAAAACTTTCAGGGAAAGCGCTATACCTACCCGCAGGCGGAAGCAAAGCCATAGCCGCCGATTTGCTTTTCCAATACAAAACAGCATCCGTTCGGATGCTGTTTTGTATCGGAAAAGTGGCAAAGCCGGTTTTTTGAGGTTCAAGTAATGTTTGCGGCACTGGCCGCATACTCCCCTCCCAACCGGTTAAAGCCGGTCGATACGATTGTGAGCAGAAAGCCTCGGCTCTCCGATACCTCTTGGAAATCAAGTTCTTTGACAGGTTGGCAGCATCTGAATGGATACTGCCAGCCCTACTGTCAGTGTCCGCGGCTGCCGTGTTTGTCTGTATAGGTAAACTCGGTTACCGCGAGTGTTCCGCTGTCAACGGCGGCGGACAGCGCGTCGGATACGGCATTGATGATACCGGCCGACGAGTAGGTAGCGCCGGACACGGCGTCCACCTCGAGGGACTGCTCATCAATGACCGTATCGATTACCGATTCGGCGCGGTTAAAATACGATGGCGTATCGCTGTCGCTGACAACGTCAATCGCGGTCACCTGCCCGCCGGAAACCGTGACGGACACCGTAATCATGCCCTTATAGCCGGAGGCGGAGCCTTCGTATACGCCGTCGATCAGCGCAGCGCCGGAAAACAGCGAATTGGCCGATTCGATCAGAGCTGTGGTTTCGGTGCCGG
>DAOPIR010000206.1:0-4520 GCA_035399245.1 Candidatus Limiplasma sp. | reverse complement strand
ACGACTGGACTGTGGATGCCTATACGCTGCGGTTTGAAGCGGATGGAAGCATTAAGGATCCGACCGGTGACGAGCCGCTGTTCAGCACGTATCAGATTGCGGACGGCATGGTGTATCTGTCCGACGATATGCTGGCGGATCAGGCGGCGACCGTGTATCAATTTGAAAGCGGGATCGATTTTCTGTTTGATCCGCAGACCAGCGAGTATACGACGCTTGTGTTGCTGCCGGCAGCAGGCCAGCAGGCGACGCCCCAGCCGACAACGGTGGCGACAGTGCCGGTTTTTGATGTGGTTACGCCCTCCCCGATGCCCGTCAGCACGGAGGATGAAACCATTGTGACGGTTCTTACCCAGGGGCTTTGGAAGCCGCTTGGCTCGGACGGATCGCTCTACTACCAGTTTTTAGCCGACGGAACGGTACTGGTGATCCAGGTGGCGAACTATACCGTGCAAGACGGCACGCTTAAAAGCGATGTGATCAGCGGCGATGTGCTGCTGGGCGGAAATACGGCATTTACCCTGCAGCAGGAGGACGGAACCAAGAAAGGGTATGTGCTCAACCGTAATTCCAACACCGTGCAGACGGAGGATTTTATTACGCCTACGCCGTCACCCACGCCGTCGCCTACCCCCACGCCCACGCCCACGCCCACCCCAACGCCTACGCCTACACCGACTCCCACGCCCACCCCGCTGCCCACGCCTACGCTGTCGCCGTATGAGCTGGCTGTGCAGACCGCGCCCATGCTGACAGCACTGTCCAATGCCGAGTTTACCAAGCGGCGGTCGCTCAATGTATATTCAGCGCCCAACGATAACAGCTACCGCGATGCCAAGGCAAGCGTAACCACCAACAACACCGTGACGATCTACGGCACGGTGGGGGACTGGGTAATGGTTTCGTACGCCATCGGCTATAACAACGTAAAGGGCAGAGTAGGCTACATCCTCAATACGACACTAGACAATGCTGACGAGGTCAAGCAGCTGGAGTTTGCCGATATCCAAATTGAGGTGCAGGAGGATACCTCCGCGACCGACGATCCCAACTACGGGCAGGAAGAGCTGTTTGTGATCAATCAGGGGGATGTGGTAACGCTGCTGGCGTTCCTGGGCGACGATTGGGCCTATGTGGAAACGGAATATCAGGGCAAACCGTGCCGCGTGTTTATCCCGAAAACCGCACTGATGGACGCGGGTTCGCAGTGACCGGTAAAAGATTTTATTGATGCGTATATAGGCCGATATTCCGGACGAGTTTGACGGAAATAGAGAAAACAGCCCTCCGTTTTACAATCGCTTGCAGACGGAGGGCTGTACTATCCTGCCGTGCGAAAGATTTACCCCTTGATGCCGCCCAAAGCGATGCCTTCCACAAAATAGCGATTGCCGATAAAGAAAAATACCAGGCATGGCGACGCTACGATCAGCGCCAGCGCCAGCACCTGTTCGTAGTTAGGCACCTTCAGGCCGTTGACGATGTAAAGGCCGAGCGGCAGGGTGTAATCATCCTGCGATTTCAGGTAGATCATGGTGTAGAAAAACTCGTTCCAGCAGTTGATAAAGCTGAAAAGGCCGACGACGATCATGGCCGGACGAATGAGCGGCAGCATGATGCGGGTGAAGATCTTCATATATCCGGCGCCGTCGATCCGGGCCGCTTCATCCATTTCCATCGGGATGGTCAGGAAGAACTGCCGCAGCAAAAACACGAAATATGCGTTTCCGCCCGCGCAGAAAAACGCGGGGATGATCAGCGCCGCCTTGTTTGCCAGCCCCAGCGACGCGTACAGGCTGTACTGCGGCAGCAGCGTAACGGCGCTGGGAAGCATCATGGTGCTGATAACGATGGCAAACCACATATTGCGCAGCGGAAACCGCAGCCGCGCAAAGGCGTAGCCAGCAAAGCTGGTCGTAACCAGCGTGCCCAGCACATAGGGCACGGCAATGGATACGCTGTTGAACAGCTGACGGGTAAAATCGATCCGTGCGATGGCTTTGGCATAATTTTCAAAGCGAAACGCCGTGGGGAAATACACGGGCGGGCGGGTGAGCAGCTCTTTGTTGCTGACCAGCGAGCCGCGTATCAGCCAATACAGGGGGAATGCGAATACGGCGGACAGCCCGAACGCCAGCACAACCAGCAGGATATGGATGCATTGCCTGCGCCGCACATCGCGGCGTATGCCATGCCTCTGCGTCATCGCCACCGCCCCCTTCCGCGTGCCTTGCGGTCCTCCCGCTGCAGGGAACCCTGAAAGCGGAACAGGACGCCGGTGATGATGAGAATGATCAAGAACACAAGCCATGCCTCTGCGGACGCGATGCCCCGCATATCTGCCTGAATAAAGGCATGGTCATAAATCATAACATTGATAAAATAGGTCATGCGGTTTGGTGCGCCGTTGCGGGAAAAAGCGACGCTTTGCGTGTAGACCTGCACGGAGGTCATGACGCACATAATGAGCTGGAAAAACAGTACAGGCTTGATGGTGGGGTAGGTGACCCTGGCAAACTTGTGCCATGCGTTGCCCCCGTCGATGGATACGGCCTCCAGCTGATCCAGCGGAACATCCTGTAGGGTGGCCAGCAGCACTACAATGGTTCCGCCGCACGTCCAAAGGCTCATGGAAAAGAGGGTGACAAAGATATATTCCGTGTTGAGAAAATCAATAGTTGATAATCCCGACGTAATCAGCCACCAGTTGATCAGCCCGCCCTTAGCCTGGTTTTGCAACAGCATTTTCCAAAGGATCGCCACAGACAGCGTAGGCATAACAGACGGCAGAAAAAACACGCCGCGCAGGAAATTGCGCCCGATAAAACGGCGGTTGAGCATCAGCGCGACCAGCAGGCAAAACAGGATCACGAGCACCACGTTTACAGCTGTATAGAACAGCGTTACGCCGACTGCCTTGGGAAATTCCGAAGCGGGATTGGTCAGCAGGTATTTGTAGTTCTCAAGGCCCAGCCACTCCATGCCCCCGCGGGAATGCACGAGGTTGAAGCTGTAGTAAAGGCTGGCAAGCATCGGATAAAGCGTGAGGATCAGCACGCCGAGAATGGCGGGAGAAGCAAAGGCATAGCCTGCCAGAGCCTCTTTCACAGCTCCGCGCATCGGCTTTCTCGGCCGCACCTTTTTCCGGATGTCCGGCATTGCATTCACTCCAATGGAAAACCGCCGCGAAAGCCGTCGGGCCTTCGCGGCAGTCTGTGTTCGTCAGTCAGGTGTTACTCGCCGTCAAACAGTGCTTTGATTTCCGGCATGCAATTGGCAAACGCTTCCGCTACGGTTACGTTGCCCATCAGCGCGTTATCAATCTCGCGTTCATAAACGGTGCTCATGTCCGAATATGCCATCACGTAGTAGGCGGGCCACTGGGCGATAGCGCCTTCGGTGTTGGAATAGCTGAGGATGGTTTCCTTGGCACCGTAGGGCAGGCCGTCGGCCCACAGGGCGAGCAGGTCCTCATCAGTGTACCAGTCGGCCTGGTTGGGCAGCCATGCGCCGGACTGGATCAACGGCAGGTTCTTGGCGGGGTCTACCATGTAGGCATAGAACTTCTTGGCCTCTTCCAGGTGCTTGGATGTGTTGTAGATTACCATCGGGGCGCCGCAGTTCATGGTGACGGCTGTTTCCATCTTGGGCAGCACGGCTACGCCGATATTATCCTCGTCGGTAATGTTTGCCATGTCCCAGGAACCGTTGGTGAACATTGCAAAACCGCCGTTGATCGCGTCGCGTACAGAGCCGATATCGCTGGCCCAGTTGTACAGCGCCTGCGGAGCCACATAGTCCACATGCATCAGGTCCACAATCTTTTGCAGGCCTTCGATGGAAGCCTCGCTGTCCCAGAGGAACTCGGTGCCGTCGGCGTTAACCACGCCGCCGCCGTTGGCATACAGCGCCCAGAACTGATGAAACTCGCGCAGGCAGTTGAAGCCCAGACCGTAATCTACAATCTTGGTGGGATCAAAGCCTTCTTCGGTGGCGTTTTTGCCGTTGATATCGATCGTCAGCTGTTTTGCCACGTTCACAAACGTGTCCCAATCCCATGCGTCTGCCACGTTGGAGGGCGGATAAGCGATACCGGCCTCGTCAAACTTATCCTTGCTATAGTATAGCACCATCAGCTGGTTGGACAGGCCAACGCCGATAATTTGCCCTTCGGCGTTATGGATGGTAATGGAGCTGAGCTTCTCCGGCAGCAGGCCGGATTCGATCATATCGCTGATGTCGGCCAGAATGCCCATCTGGTCGTACTTCTGGATGTCCGATTCTCCCATGTAGCTCACATCGGGAAGTTCGCCGGATTCCATGCGGGTTTGGATATAGCTGTCGAATGTGCCGTCCGCCGGAAGCGCCTGCGCATTGATGATAATGCCCGGATTGGCTTCTTCGTAGGCCGCGCATGCGTCCGTCAGCAGTTGTTTTTGTGCGTCGTCCGCCCAGTACAGGAAGTTCAGGGTAATGGTGTCCTCTGCAAATGCCACGGAAGTTGTGCCGACAAGCAGCAG
>DAOPIR010000205.1:0-4551 GCA_035399245.1 Candidatus Limiplasma sp. | reverse complement strand
GGTGGTAATGGCGTTTGTGATGCTGGTGATGATCTTTATCATGCTGCCGCGCGCTGCCGTATCCGCCCGCCGCATCAACGAGGTGCTGACCACCAAAACCCATATCACCGACGGCGACAAGGCCGCGCCGTCCTGGGAAACGGGGCAAGTGGAGTTCTGCAATGTGAGCTTCAAGTACCCGCAGGCGGATGAATATGTGCTCAAAAACGTGTCCTTTACGGCCAATGCGGGCGAAACCGTGGCCTTTATCGGCTCCACGGGCAGCGGCAAATCCACGCTGATCAACCTCATCCCCCGATTTTACGATCCCACCGAGGGCGAGATCCTGATCGACGGGCAGGACATCCGCAATTACAAGCAGGAGGACCTGCACAACAAGATCGGCTATGTGCCCCAGCGCGCGGTGCTGTTTTCGGGCACGGTCGCGTCCAACATCGCCTTTGGCGAAAGCGCAAACCAGCCGCCCGACGAAAACGACATCAAGGCCGCGGCGTCCGTCGCACAGGCGTCGGAGTTTATTGAAAAGCTTGACGGCACTTACGACGCGCATGTATCGCAGGGCGGCACCAACCTGTCCGGCGGGCAGAAGCAGCGCGTAGCCATCGCCCGCGCCGTTGCCCGCGAAGCCGAGATCCTGATCTTTGACGAATCGTTTTCGGCGCTGGACTACAAAACCGACCGCGAGCTGCGCAAACAGCTGGCCGAACAGACCATCGGCTCCACCACCTTCATTGTCACCCAGCGCATCGGCACCATCCGCCACGCGGACAAGATTATCGTGCTGGACCGCGGCGAGGTTGTGGGCGTGGGCACACACGACGAACTGCTGAAGGATTGCAAGGTCTATCAGGAAATTGCTTCCACGCAGCTTTCCAAGGAGGAATTGCATTATGCATAGCGCACCGGCAGGACGCGGGCCCATGGGGCGCGGGCCGCACGGCGGCATGGCGCAGGGCGAAAAATATAAGTTCTCCGCTACCTGGGGCAAGCTGATTACGTACTGTAAGGCATACTGGCTGCCCATTCTGGCGGCGATGATCGCCGCCGTCGGCGGCACGGTATTCACCATTCTGGGGCCGGACAGGATCAGCGACCTGACCGACATCATTACCGACGGCATGCTCGGAAGCATTGATCTGGACGCCGTTACCGCCATCGCCATGGTGCTGGTGGTGTACTACGCCTCCAGCTCGCTGCTGCAATACGTGCAGGGCTTTATCATGGCGACGGTGACCCAGCGCATCACCAAGGGCATGCGCACGGACATTTCTTATAAGATCAACCGTCTGCCGCTGAAATACTTCGACACCACCAGCTACGGCGATATTCTCTCCCGCGTGACCAATGATATCGACACCCTGGGCCAGACGCTCAACCAGTCCATCGGCAATCTGGTTGCCGCCGTGGCGCTGCTGCTGGGCTCTACACTGATGATGTTTATCACCGACTGGCGGCTGGCCTTCACGGCCATCGGCGCGTCGCTGATCGGCTTTGTGCTGATGTCCGGCATCCTGATGCGCTCGCAGAAATACTTCGCCAAACAGCAGCAGCTGCTGGGCCAGATCAACGGCCATGTGGAAGAGGTGTACGCCGGCCACAACGTGGTTAAAGTGTACAACGCCGAAAAGCCGCTGGGCAAAACCTTTGATTCGCTGAATAAAAAGCTGTTCGGCTGCGCATGGAAATCGCAGTTCATGTCCGGCATCATGATGCCGCTGATGCGCTTTGTGGGCAACCTCGGCTATGTGGCCGTATGCGTTATCGGCGCGGTGATGGCCTTAAACGGTGATATCACCTTCGGCGTGATCGTGGCGTTTATGATCTACATCCGCCTGTTCACCCAGCCGCTGTCGCAGATCGCCCAATCCTTCACAAGCCTCCAGGCCACCGCGGCGGCCAGTTACCGTTTCTTTGAGTTCCTGGACGAGGAGGAAATGCCCAACGAACAGGCCAAGCACGTATCCATCGGCCATGTAAAGGGCGATATCGAGTTCCGCCACGTGCACTTTGGCTACAGTGCGGACAAGACCATCATCCATGATTTCTCCGCCAGCGTAAAGGCCGGCCAGAAAATCGCCATCGTCGGCCCCACCGGCGCGGGCAAAACCACCATGGTCAACCTGCTGATGCGCTTTTACGACGTGGACAGCGGCGAAATTCTGGTGGATGGCGTGCCGCTCAATTCCATGCCGCGCGAGAAGGTGCGCGAGCTGTTCTGCATGGTACTGCAGGATACATGGCTGTTTGAGGGCACCATCCGCGATAACATCGCCTACAACAAGCCCGGCGTTACCGACGAGGAGATTATCAAGGTGTGCAAATCCATCGGCGCGCACCACTTTATCTCCACGCTTTCCAAGGGCTACGATACGGTGCTCAATGAGGAGGCCAACATCTCCGCCGGCCAGCGCCAGCTGATCACCATCGCGCGCGCCGTGATCAAAAACGCGCCGATGCTCATCCTGGACGAGGCCACCAGCTCTGTGGACACCCGCACCGAGCAGCTTTTGCAGGACGCTATGGATCAGCTGATGGTCGGACGCACGTCCATTATCATCGCCCATCGCCTGTCCACCATCCGCAACGCCGACCTGATCCTGGTGATGAACGAAGGCGATATCATCGAAAGCGGTACGCACGACGAGCTGTTAAAGCAAAACGGATTTTACGCCGACCTCTACAACAGCCAATTTGAAAAGGTATCGTAAGAACCGGCATTATAAAAGCCTGTGCGTTTTACAGTGCACAGGCTCCAGGGTGTTAAAAAACCTTGTTTTGCAAACACCCTGCCAGCCTGCCAAAAAGGCCCGATATGCTAGGAAGCAAGGGTGGAAAGGGGTTGAGCGTACACAGCCGTACGTGATGCCCCTTGCCATCCCGCAGCCGACAACGCAGATTGGGCTTTTTTGACAGGCTGAAGCCTGTGCGTTTTACAATGCACAAGCTCTTTATGACAGGCTTGCGTTATTTGCCGGCAAGCGCGTCAAAATCTACCGTAAAGGTGAGGGTAACATCGGCGATATCGGCGTCGGTCAGGTCCTCGCCGTTGAGGGCGGCCATATCGTTGGTGGTGCCTTCGGCGTTCAACAGCTCTCCGCCCTGGTTGACCACCAGATAGCCCTTATCCATCCACGTCTGCGCGTCCAGTTCGTCAGACAGGGCAATGCTCACGCCGCAGTCGTCCATCGCGGCCAGCATGGACTGCCGGTCGGTCTCGGCATCGGCGTCCGCACAGGGGGTCAGTACGTCCGCGTCGACAACGACCAGCGGCTTAATCGGCCGCTTGACCGTGAAGTATACGCTTACTTCCTGTGTTCCCTGCAGGTCATAATCCTGCGCCTGTTCCAAATCGTACGCATCCATCAGGTCGTTGATAGGATCACCGGTTACGCTCAGCCCGAACACCTGCGGCCACCATGCAGAAATCGGATAATCGGCATACGCTTCATTGCCCAGCGAGACGCCGCCGATGCGCACGTCGGTATAGAGCACCAGCACCGGCTGCTCGGGCGCAAGGTTATTGGTTCTCCAGCCGATCAGCAGGCGTTCGCCGTCGAAATACACGCCCTCCACGCTGATCCGCGCGCCCATCGCTTCGGTGCTTTCTTCCACGGTCATGCAATGGGTCTGCACCTGCGCGTCCGCCGCGTCCAGCCCGTATTCGCCCAGCAGCGCTTCAAACGATTGCGCCGGCGCGGCGGAAGCCGCCCCGACCGTCAGCAGCAGCGCCGCCGCCAGGCAGAGCCAAAATCCAATCTTTTGTTTACACTTCATTTTATTTCACCGCCTGTTTTAAGATATAGGAACTACTGATAAGACGAATGAAATCTGATTTTCGTTCAATTCGGCAGGAACTTTTTTACAGGCGCGGTCCGATCAGACGGCAATCCGCGGTGTTGCGCGGCAGACAAACGGTGTATGAGCGGCATTACGGGCAGTGAGAGAATTTAACGGCTATACTGTCAACGATACAAGCTGCGCCGCGGCGGCAAGGAGGAGAACATGGCCTATAAACAGCAATGGAATACACTGCCCCGATGGGTGCAGGGAGCGCTGCACACGGTATTGGGGCTGGCTGCCGTAGCGGCGGTCGGCTATTTGGGCTATTGGCTGGCGGGTGTGCTGCTGGCGCATGTGGCGGGCGTGGGACTGTATGCCGCCGTGCTGTGGAAGGCGGCCGGCGCGCTGCTGCTGATCAGCCTTGTATTGCTGGCCCTTGGCACAAGCGAGATTCCCGCCGGCAAAACGAAACCCCGCCGGAACAGGCCGCATCACGACAGCGCCGCGGACTGATCGGAAATCTTCATTATGAAAAAATGAACGTGTGCCACCGCTGCGGCACACGTTCTGTTTGTTGCAAGTCAGGTTTACATCTCCAGTGGAAATCCATCCAAAATGCCCATGTCCCACAGCATGGAACTGGTCAGGTACTTATCGCGGATATCGCGGGAATGGTGGAAAGCATCCAGCGCCGTCTGCTTGGTTTCGCCGATCTGCCGGGGCGTGGTAGGCAGGCGCAGGCTCCGCATCAGGGCAAGGATCTCTTCGGTG
>DAOPIR010000204.1:0-4579 GCA_035399245.1 Candidatus Limiplasma sp. | reverse complement strand
CTTCCGGCGTCCAACCGAACTCGCGGGCGAGCACAAAACACGCCTTTGCCAGCGTATACCCGGGCTTTGTCAGCGGTACCCATACGGCTTGGCCTCCAAACAGCTCTTCACAGGCTTGCTTTCCGTTGATTCCGCAGGTTAACCCGTTGACCAGCGCCGGATGCAGATGCAGCACAAAGGATTGCGGAAACAGGCCATGCAGCATGCATTCCACGCTGGGGCGGCTGGTTTCCCCCGCAAGGCGTGCGTCCATCATGTCCTGCAGGGCTTCGCTTTCGCGCTGCTTATCTGCTTTCGGATAGGTTTTTTGGAACATGGCGGAAATCTTCCCCATGCTCATTTTTACAAATCCCGCTTCTTCAATATTGGAAAGCCGTGTACCGGATGCTTTTACGTACAGCACGCCGTCCGCTTTTACGGATGTATTGCCGCCGCCGGCAAGCACGTAGCGTTCGTCGCTGCCGTACTTGCGCGACATGGCAATCAGTTGGTTCATTAAATCCTGCATTCATACCCTCCCGGTTTACAGGCCCAGACTTTCACGCCGCATTTTTTCGAGAGTCTGATAGTTGAATTCCGGCACATAGCCCTTCAAGGGCAAAATCTTCTGATGAACAGCGGAGAGAATCCAGCTTGCCTGCGGATAATAGTACTGATCCAGCTCCGGACAGGGGCTGATCCCGTTGGACGCGCCGACAACCACGGGCGGAGCATCCAAATATCCGAAACAGAACTCGGTAATATTGCGGGCCAGATCGTTCATATGGCTGCCGCGCTCGCAGGCATCGGACACCAGCACAATCCGTCCGGTTTTTTTCACGGATTCATTAACCAGATCATACTTGAACGGTACCAGGCTGCGCGCATCGATCACCTCGGCGGACACGCCGTAGGTTTCCAGTTCCCTGGCCGCTTCCATCACGGGATACAGTGACGCACCGATGGTCAGGATGGTCAGGTCGGATCCTTTGCGCTTGATATCCGGTTCACCGATCGGGATTTCGTAATAGCCTTCGGGCACACCTTCTGAATGAAATTCCTCGCCCTTATCGTAGAGCTTCTGGCTTTCAAAGAATACGACGGGATCGCTGCCGGCCAGCGCGGCGTTCATCATGCCCTTAGCATCGTACGGCGTTACGGGGAAACATACCTTCAAGCCCGGGATATGCGCCACAAGGCTGGTCCAGTCCTGGGCATGCTGCGCGCCGTATTTGTTGCCCACCGACACACGCAGTACCACCGGCATGCGCAGCGCACCGGCGCTCATCGCCTGCCATTTGGCCAGCTGATTGAACACCTCGTCGCCGGCGCGGCCCAGAAAATCGCAGTACATCAGCTCGGGAATGGCGCGGCCGCCCATCAGTGCATAGCCAACAGCGCTGGAAACGATCGTGCTCTCACTGATCGGTGCGTTGAAGAAACGGTGGTACGGCAGCGCTTCGGTCATCCCACCGTATACGCCGAAAGCGCCGCCCCAGTCGCGGTCGTCTTCGCCAAAGGCAATCAATGTTGGATCCTGATAGAATTTGGCGATAATCGCCTCAAACAGCGCGTCGCGGACATTGAACTGCTTGATCTTGCTGAACGGCTTGCCGTCCTCGTCAAACGCATAGCGTTCTTTCTTCTTGTTTTTAATAACGCGGCTGTTCTCTTCCAGCGGTTTAAGTACATCCGGTTCGCCCTCGGCGCATTTTTCCAGGCGTTTGTTGGAAAAGTTAAAGCCCCGGATCGCGTCCGGATTTGTTTTCGGATCGGGACGCGGTGAAATTTCGTCATTGGTCGCGATTTTCAGGATTTCGGTCATATCAGTTTTGATATCTTCCTCAATTTTCACAAGCTGGTCTTCCGTGGCCACGCCGCTTTCGATCAGTTGCTGCTTATACGCCTTGATGGAATCCTCGGCCTGCCAGGCTTCGATTTCTTCCTTGGTGCGATAGCTGGAAGCATCGGTAGTCGAGTGTCCGGCATAGCGGTAGGTAACCACATCCAGCAGGACGGGGCCTTTATTGGCATCCAATATTTCCCGTTTGCGCTTGTATGCGTCGATCACCGCCAGCGGATTGTAGCCATCCACACGCTCGGCGTGCATGGCGTCCGCATTGATGCCCGCGCCGACGCGCGCCAGAATGCCGTACGCCATGGTTTCGCTGTTGGTTTGTCCGCCCATACCATAGCCGTTGTTGAAGAAATTGAACACCAGTTTCAGGCCGCCTTTGTGCGCCTGATCCCATAAGGTGTTAAACTGCTCCATTGAGGAGTAGTTCAGCGCTTCCCACACGGGACCGCAGCCTAGCGAGCCGTCGCCGATGTTGCACACGACCAGTCCTTTTTGTTTCATTACTTTTTTATACAGCGCAGCGCCTACCGATACACCGGCGCTGCCGCCGACAATCGCGTTGTTTGGGAAAATGCCAAAGGGTGTGAAGAATACATGCATCGAGTTGCCAAGGCCCTGCGTAAAGCCATTTTGACGGCCGAAAAGCTCCGCCATGAAACCGTACAGCAGAAAATCCTGCGCGATGCGTTTCACATCGCCCTTCGTGCGCTTCTCAATGGCCGCCAGCGTTTTTCCCCCGTTGAAATCCTGCATAATCTTTAGCAACTCGTTGTCATTGATTTGCCGGATGGCGCTGTAGCCGCGTGCCAACACCTCGCCATGGCTGCGGTGCGAGCCAAAGATCGCGTCGTTCAGATCCAGCGTGTAGGCCATGCCGACGGCTGCGGCTTCCTGGCCGGTGTACAGGTGCGCAGGGCCGGTATACACATAGTCCACTCCGTTATACTGCTTGGTGGTACGAACGGAAAAAATCATGGTTTCCAGCTCACGGATCGCCTGCATATCGTGAAAGATGTTGATCAGCTGCTCATCGGTAAACTCGCCGCGGACATCCTTAACGCCTTTTTGATACGTATTCAGCGGAATTGCGGGGATCTTCAGGGTTCCTTTGGCGCGAATTTTCTTCGGATCGTAATATTGACTCTGTGGCATACTATGCGAACCTCCTAAAATATCGTTTCTCTGTAGATCTCACCCACGGTGGGGTGCGGGAATACAATGCGCTGCAAATCGTTTGCTCTCATTTCCTTGCCGATCATCAACGACGCGCCAAAGATAATTTCGCTGGCAGGATTGCCAATCATGGACACGCCAAGAATTTTTCCGGTTTGATTAAGCACCATTTTAAACAGCCCGTCGCCGCCCTCGTTTTCCGCGACAAAGCGGCCGGAGTACGACATCGGTACTTTTTTCTCGATCGCGTCAATTCCTTTTTCCTTGGCGGACGCAAGCGTCTCGCCGCAGCTGGCAACCTCGGGATTGGTGTAGATCACCGCCGGTATGGCGGAATAATCCATCGTGTCCGGTTTGCCAAGCATATGGTTGACAGCAACCTCCGCTTCCCGATAGGCGGTGTGTGCCAGCATGCTCTTGCCATTGATATCCCCAGCAGCGTATACGTTCAGCTCGCTGGTCAGCATATGATCGTCGGTAATCACTTTGCCGCGCTCCATGGTGATGTTCAGCTTATCGCTACCGTTCGGCAGCACGGGACGGCGACCGATGCTCACCAGCACCTTATCGCATGCCAGCTCCTCGGTTTCTTCTCCTGCGGATACGGTCACCTTGCCCTCCGCAAACGATTTTGCCGTTGTGCCGAGTTTGAAACGAACGCCTTTTTTCTCATAGGCAACTTTCAGCATATCCGCGATCTCCGCATCAATCGGACCGCCTATGGAATTCAGCATTTCCACCACAGTCACCTCGCTGCCGGCGGACGCAAAGTAGCTGGCCATTTCCAGCCCGATCACACCGCCCCCAACAACGACCAATGCCTTGGGCACTTCCCGCATATCCAGTATTTCGCGGTTTGTCAAAGCAAAGCCGGAGGCAATGCATGCCTGCAGCCCGTCAATCGGCGGCAGCACAGGCATGGAGCCTGTAGCAAGCAGCAATCGCGATCCGCTATACTGCGTACCGTTGGCGGATACGGTATACCCGCCGTCAACACGTCCCTCGATTGCCGCTTCCTCCTGCACCACGGTTACATTGCCAGCCTTCAGTTGTGCGGCGATGCCCATGGTCAGCTTTTTGACGATTTTCTGTTTTCTGCGGATAACCGCCACATGGTCCAGCGTCGCGTTATCGCATGTAACGCCGTATTTCTTGGCGCCTCCCTTTGCATAATCGTAAAGCTTCGCGGAATACAGCAGTGTTTTGGAAGGAATGCAGCCCTCATTGAGGCATACGCCGCCCAACGCGCGTTTTTCAAACAATAATGTTTTCAGTCCTTCGTGCGCGGCACGCTCTGCCGCACGATAGCCCGCGGGACCGCCGCCAAGAATGATCAGGTCATACCGATCCGTCATATGCGGGCACCTCCCAGCAACAAGGTAAAGGATTCCAGGTTTTTGCACAATGCCTGCAGGAACCTGCTGGCCGGCGCGCCGTCTACCGCACGGTGATCGTAGGTCAGCGACAACGTCATGCAATCATAGAACTCTACCGTGCCGTCAGCAGCCCTGCGCGGCATAAGCTTGATGGTGTTCACGCCAAGGATGCCCACCTGGGGCGGATTGATAA
>DAOPIR010000203.1:0-4590 GCA_035399245.1 Candidatus Limiplasma sp. | reverse complement strand
CATCAACGGCACGGTCATCCCCGCGGGCGCTTCCCTGATTTCCAGCACCTGCGCCTGCCTGCCCGGGAAAAACGCGGATATCGACACCGGCAGGATATAGCCTGCCGTGAGCAGCGCGCTTACCAGCAGCACTACCGGCCCGAGCCATGAGAACACGCCTATCCCGCTTTGCACCGCGCCCTGCGCCAGATACCACTTGCTCAAAAATCCGCTCAGCGGCGGAATGCCCACCAGCCCGACGCCCGCCAGCGTAAAGCACCACATCGTGATCGGCATTTTTTTGCCGATGCCCTGCATTTTATCCACATCGGCATTGCCCGTCTGCACCATGATTGCGCCGGCACACAGGAACAGGCAGGTTTTCATGATGCTGTGGAACACCGTGTGCAACAGCGCGCCGGAGGCCGCCTCGCCGTTGAGCAAAAACAGCCCGAACAGGATATAGCTGATCTGCGACACCGTGGAGTATGCCAGCCGCCGCTTGATATGCTTTTGCCTTAACGCCTGCGCCGAACCGATCAGCACCGTTAAAAGCGACAGGGATAAAAGCGCCGTCTGCACCCATGTGCCGCGCAGAATTTCCGTGCCCGCCGCAAAGTAGATGATGCGGAAGATACACAGCACGCCCGCCTTTACAATCACGCCGGACAGCACCGCGCTGGCGGGCGAGGGCGCGATCGGGTGCGCCGTGGGCAGCCACCCGTGCATGGGAAACAGGCCCGCCTTGGTGCCGAACCCGATCATACAGATGAACAGGATGGGCAGCAGCAGCCACGGCGGGCTTTCGATCAGCGCCGCCTCCAGCGATCCGCCCGCCACAAAGGTTGCCGAAGTGGTATGCAGCGTCAGGTAAATCACGCCCAAAAGCCCCATCATCGCGCCGGAAATGGAATACAGCATATACTTCACGGCGGCCGCCACGGCCTCCTTGGTCTTGTCGAACAGCACCATGGGGAAGGAGCACAGCGTAAGGGTTTCAAAGCACAGGTACATGGTCAGCAGCGAGCCCGCCATGCTTAAGCACAACAGGGCAAACAACGAAAAGAAATAGAATGCGTAAAACCACGCGGGGTTTTCATAATGTTTGAAATACGGGAAGGAGAAAAAGCCCGCCACCGTAAACATGGCCGCAAACAGCAGTCCAAACAGCCGGCCCGCGGCGTCGCTGCGAAAGATAAAGTGCACGTCCGGCGCCACGGAAAACACCGGCTGCACGCCGTCGCCCGTGATCGCCAGCATTACCATCGCCGCAAAGCTCAGCACCAGTCCCACGCCGGCCACCTTCATAGGCACCCTGCGTACCAAAAGAAAGCACAGCCCGAACGCAAACGGGATGGCCGGCACGAGGTAGAACAGGATGGATTGCATGGGCAGTTCTCCTTACGCGAAATTGAGCAGTCCGGTGGTGATAAAGTTGACGATGTCCTTGGCAAAAAAGCCGATGGCAACGTTGATGACGCCGAACACGCCCAGCGTTACCGTAGTCAGCCGCGACTTTTGGAACGGCTGGCGCACAAAGCTGTCCTTGGGCTTGCGGTACAGCGTCATCACCGTGTGCATGAAATAGAAGGCATTTAATAGCGTGGACAGCGCCAGCGCGGCCAGCAGCACGATGCGCGTGGTATGCGCGGCATACAGCGCGGCCTCGGCAAAGAAAATCTTGGAGAAAAATCCGCCGAGGATGGGAATGCCCACCATGCTCAGCGCGCCCAGCGTAAACGCGATGCCCGGGATGACATAGCGGTAGCCCGCGCCGCGCAGGTTCACAAATCGCTTGCTGTCGCCCGACGCGTCGGACAACGGGGAAACGGACAAAAACAGCATGCTCTTGCACAGTGCGTGCACCACCATATGGAACAGTGCCGCCGCCACGCCGATAGTGGAACCCAGTCCCAGCCACGCAAACAGGTACCCCATCTGCGATACCGAGCTGAACGCCACCATGCGCCGGATGTCCAGGCAGCGGATCGCGCCGATGGAGCCCAATATCATGGACGAAACACCCAGCGCCAGCAGGAGGTTGAGCGCCATGTCGGATTCGATAACGTCCATGCCGATAACGCGGTAGAAGATCTTGACCAGCAAAAAGAAATACGCCTTGCTGACCACGCTGGAAAGCACGGCGCTGGCCGCCGAGGTGGAATAGCCATAGGCGTCCGGCAGCCACATGTGGAAGGGGAACAGCCCGCACTTGATGCCGATGCCCGCGATAAACAGCCCGATAATCACCGAGATCGGCAGCGCGTACTCCCCGTCCTGCGCGTACCGGGCGACCACCTCATGGATGTTTTCCATCAGCAGGTGGCCGGTCAAGTTGTAGGTAAGCGCGATGGCGATCAAAATCAGGCCCGAACCCAGCAGGCTTAAGATCATATAGCGCATGGAAGCCACCATCGTATGGCCCACCTGCCGCGCCATCATCAGCGCGCACGACGACAGCGCCAGAATTTCGATAAACACGTAGGCGGTAAACAGGTCGTTGGTGTACACCAGCGCCAGCATCCCCGCCATCACCAGATCGCACATCACATAGAAGAACACCTGCTTTTGCGGGTCGATCTGCCGCTGCAGCTTGTTCATGCCGCTAAGCTGGGAAAGAAGCATCACCACGCTCAGCGCCAGAGCGATCACCGCTTCCAACAAGCCCGCGCGCAGCTCGTTGCCCCACGGCGCGGGATAATGCCCCATCATGTAGGTGTAGCTGCCGCCAAACCCGATCATAAACTGCACAAACCAGATATGCAGGCAGATCACCGCGCCCGCCAGCCCTACCGACAGCCATTTGGCGGCGCGGCGGTTGAGCATCGGGGACACGACGGCTGCAATCATCGACAGCATAATCCCGAAAAACGGCACATTTTGAACCAACTGCATGCTACTGCTCTTCCCCCTTCATCATCAGCGTCATGCTGTCAATATCCAGGGTATGATAGCGGCGGTACAGGCGGATGGTGAGCGCGAGCATGACCGCCGTCACGCTGACGGACACCACGATGCCCGTGAGCACCAGCCCCGCGGGCACAGGATTGATATAGCTGGAAGTGGTCTCCAGCCCTTCGGTAAGGATGGGCGCGCTGCGGTCGGAAATAAAGCCCTGTGAGGTGAGGAACAGGAACACGGCGGTATCCATGATGTTAAGCCCGATGATCTTTTTGATCAGGTGGTGGTGCAGCAGCAGCGTGGTAAACCCGATGCCGAACAGGAGGATGGCCACGGTAACGTCAAAATGCGTCCACAGCGAGTTGAGGATGCCCGCCATACTATATCCCTCCCTTGCGGATCAGGGTGTAGAATGTGTACATCGTACACATAACCACCAGCCCCACGCAGATGTTAAGCGGCAGGATGAACCCCGCCGAGAAAATGTTGCCCAGCGTGCCGGTGCCGATCCCGCTTTCCAGATGGTTGGCGCCGGTGTAGAACGAATAGCTCTTCAGCCCCGCGTAGGTCAGCAGCGAGATAAACGTAATCCACCTAAATGTACGGTAGGTGAAAAAGCGCTCGGTTTTTTGAAAGCCGAAGGCATTGAGGTACAGGATCAGCCCCGCACCCATGATGGCCCCGCCGGAAAATCCGCCGCCGGGCGATATGTGCCCGTTGAGGATGACATACAGGCCGTACAGCAGCACGATCGGCACCAGGATGCGGGCCGCAAACTGCAGTATCTGGTCATTCTTGGGCTCGTGGAACCGGTCGGCATACTCCGCTTCCATCCATGCCTTGGTGGGCTTGCCGTCCTTGAGGTCGTTGAGCTTTAATAAAAACAGCACGCTGCACGCCGCGGCAAACAGCACCGTCGTCTCGCCAAAGGTGTCAAAGGCGCGGTAATCCAAAATCATGCCCGTCACCATGTTCACGGCGCCCGTTTCCTCCGGTCCCTGCTCGATATAACGCTGGGAAACCTCGTTGTTGTTGGGGTTGGCCGGTTCGCCGAACGGCGGCAGGGTGTTGACCGTCCACAGCAGGAAAAAGATGATTCCCACGCAGGTCAGCACCGCCAGCACCGTATAAAGGCGCTTTAAAATGCGCACGCCGGCCTTATGCGACCAAGTGTGGATCTGTGTATACATCTCGTGCTCCTGCTGCACCGCCTGCTGCACGCGGGCGTCGCGCACGCCTTCCAGGGCTTCCATCGCGCGGTTGGACGTGCGTGTCATCTCCGGCGGCGGCGCGCTGAGGGAGGAAATCATATCCTCATCCAGCGGACTTTCGTCCCCCAGAAAGTGCAGGCGCAGCCACTCAATGATCTTTTTCATTCTCGTTTTTCACCTTGATCGCATGGATCTTCTTGAGGGTAATAAAAAACAGGATGCTCGTTACGCCCGCGCCCACGGCGGCCTCGGTGATTGCCAGATCGGGCGACTGGAGCAATATCCATACGATGCTCATCAGGATGCTGTACGCCATGAAGATAATCACGGACACCAGCAGATCCTTGGCAATGCAGGTGGCAATGGCGCATGACAGCAGGAAAAACAACGCGATTACCGTTACGGCACTCATTTCTCCAGCACCTCCATATTGCGGTCCAGATGCGGGTTGGTGGTCGCCTCCAGGCGGGCGATAAGGTGGCTGGCGGTAGGGCTGGTA
>DAOPIR010000202.1:0-4672 GCA_035399245.1 Candidatus Limiplasma sp. | reverse complement strand
GTTCGGTGCGGAAACCCTACTGATGGATCGCTGTGAAACGCAGGCGGTGTTCCAGGATACCGTGGGCATGATCAACAGCTTTAAGCGCTACTATGAGGAGCACCACCAACCGATCTACGAAAATCCGTCGCCCGGCAACAAGCAGGGCGGGATTACCACGCTGGAGGACAAGGCGCTGGGCTGTACGCAAAAAAGCGGTTCCGCCACCGTGCGCGATGTGCTGCCCTATGCCGGACGCGTGACAAAGAGCGGGCTGAACCTGCTCAGCGCACCCGGGAATGATCTGGTCGCAACGACCGCACTGGCAGCGGCGGGCGCGCAGATCGTGCTGTTTACCACGGGCCGCGGCACGCCGTTTGGCGGGCCCGTGCCGACGCTGAAAATCGCCAGCAACGAAACGCTGGCGACGCACAAGAGCAATTGGATTGATTTTGACGCGGGCCAGCTGCTGACGACCCATACCATGGAGCAGCTCACGGACGAGCTGATCGATCTGGTGCTGGCGACGGCCGATGGCAAGCCGTCGAAAAATGAAGATAACGATTATCGCGGAATTGCGATCTTCAAGTCAGGCGTAACGCTGTAAGGGCAGTTATAACGGGCAGCGTATCGGGTGAAAAGTAAATAGATACATAAACAGCCGCACACCTCGCGGCTGTTGGTGTGTGTGGAAAAGCACTCGAATGAGGATTACCTTTGGATCAATCGCGCAGGGTGGATGCTTGACAATGCAAACCGTCAGGATTAGTATATATATACTATATGTAGCATTAATGGATACCAAATAGAATATAATGATTGTGATAATCCATGAGGACAGGGAGAAACAGCGATGAGCAACGAGCTGAAACTGCAAAAAACAGAAAAGGCTGCTGTGAATATCGGGGTTGTGGAAATGGCACAGATCGATGTGCTGGTGGAGAATATGCTCTATACCAACCGCAGCGATTTTATCCGCACCGCGATTCGCAAAGCACTGGAATACCATCAGGACTACATTCACGACCTGCTGCGGCGCGACCGTGAAACCAGAAACGAGGAACGCGTGGAGACGATCGGCGGAATCGGGGTGATCCGTCTTTCGGTTAATGATCTGCTGCGCCTGCGGAGCCAAGGAAAAAAGGCAAGCATCATGGTGGTAGGCGTGCTGGTGGTGGAACGCGCCATGGATGCGGATCTGTTTACATCGCAAATCGTATCTATTAAGGTCTATGGAAAGATCCACGCGCCAAAGCAGCTGGGCAGGATTTTTGCGGAAAAAGCGGTAAACTATGACGCATAGGCTGTAACAAAATATCCCACAGCCCGCTGAGGACAGCTGTGGGATGGGTGGACAGCTTTTTGCAAACCATATAATGATGCTGCCTTATTTGATAAGCGGATATGCGCTGAAATATTCCGCTTCCAGCCCGCACTCGTCAATCAGCTTGAAGAGCGTATAGCGGGAGCGGTAATCCTTGGCACAACGCATGGAGAGATTGAGAAGCTTTTGATCAATGCCGCATTCGGCGGATGTGGTAAGCGCGCCAAGGGTTTTCATGGCGGTATAGATGGTTTTATACGGCGGCAGGAGAGCGATCACGTTACGGATTTCCTGCTGCTTTTGCTGTGCGGTACGGATGCGGCGCAGCTGCTCGTCCCACGAAAGAAAATCCTCGGGATTATTATTCATGATGCTTTGCGCGGCCTCTGCTTCAAAGGCTTGCAGCATCCACTTTTCGCGCGCCTCACGGGTGATACGGCGGGCTTTGATGGCTTCGATATCGAGCTGGGATAAATCCTCTTTGGCAAAGCGCGTATACATCGGCCATGCCAACAGCGTAGCAACGCCAACAGACGCGCCGTGTGCGGGCGGATGATCGTGGATGAGCTGCATCATCTCCCAGTAATGCGCGATATTGTGCTCCACCGAGGCCACGGCGCGCGTGTTGCCGATGATCATAATCGTAACACCTGCCAGCAGCAGTGCCTCGATCAGTATACGAATGCCGTCTTCCGTGCGGTCGCGGATGGCCTCGATGTTGCGGAGCAGCTTTTCGATTGCGTCGGTTACAATCTCGCCGCACACCGTGCAGTAGGTTTCGCCGTTGATGATACTCCCCAGCATCCAATCCGCTTTGGCAATATACTTTCCCAGCACGTCGCCCACGCCCGAGCACACCATCGCGGTCGGTGCGGTGCGCAGAATGCTGGTATCGCATACGATGATCTCGGGGCAGACGCCTGCCCGATGGATCTTCACATTGCGCAGCAGCAGCGGTGCGACAACGGAGGTGTAGCCGTCCATCGACGGCGCGGTGCCGACACTGATAAACGGCAGCCTGCAGCGCATGGCGTTGATGCGTGTAGTGTCGGTAATGCTGCCGGAACCAACGGCGACCAGAAACTCGGTCTCCGGCTGGATGCTTAACAACACCTCGCCGCAGGCCCGCTCGTCGGGGTCCATCACCCCTGCACGGGTGATGATGCAGCGGATAACCGAAAATCCCTCACCTTCCAGCCTTGCGGCCAGCGCTTTACCCGCAAGCGGCCAGGTATTCTGATCGGCTACCAGTACGCAGTGCATGCCCAGCCCGCGCTTTTGGATATAGGCGGGCACATGGGCGGCGATGCCGCTGCCCACATAGATATCCTGCGACGGCAGCCGGTGGGTAAGCCCGCAGCCGCATACGATGCCGGAGATCGTCAGCTTGTGGTTTGCGTCGTAGGAAATGGAAACGCTCATGACTCTGTCCTCCTGTGATGGGCAATAGGATAAATCGCCTGTCAGCCATACAAAAATCCCCTGCCTGTTATACAACGGGCAGGGGATGAATTGGCGTTGGATTACCGGGTCAGCAGCGTGACTTCGGTTTCCTTGTCGAAGAAATGCAGGTGGTTGACGTCAAACGCTACCGGAATGCTCTGGCCTGCACGGCTGGTGGTGCGCGGATTTACGCGGGCGATGATGTTGCCCTCTTTGCCGCTAGTGGCCAGATAAAGGTAGGTCTCGGAGCCCATGAGCTCGGTTACTTCAACATCGGCGTTGATGACGGCGTCGGGAGCGGACTCTACGAACACGTCTTCGTCGTGGATGTTTTCAGGACGGATGCCCATGATAACTTCCTTGCCGACATAATCCTCATCCGCGAACTTTGCCAGCTTGCTGGGCGGGATGACGATCTTGTTTTCGCCGAACTTGGCCACGACGTCTTTGCCTTCTTTTTCGAGCTTCACATCGAAGAAGTTCATCTGCGGGCTGCCGATGAAGCCGGCCACGAACAGATTGGCGGGATAGTCGTAAAGGTTCTGCGGGGTATCTACCTGCTGCACGAAACCGTCCTTCATAACCACAATGCGGGAGCCCATCGTCATGGCTTCGGTCTGGTCATGGGTAACGTAGATGAACGTGGTTTGCAGGCGCTTATGCAGCTTGGTGATCTCGGTACGCATGGCAACACGCAGTTTGGCGTCCAGGTTGGACAGCGGTTCGTCCATCAGGAAGACCTTCGGCTCACGCACGATGGCACGGCCCAGAGCAACGCGCTGGCGCTGGCCGCCGGAAAGCGCCTTGGGCTTTCTGTTAAGGAGGTGATAGATGTCCAGGATCTTAGCGGTTTCTTCCACGCGGGTCTTGATCTCCGCCTTGGGGGTCTTGCGCAACTTCAGGCCGAATGCCATGTTATCAAACACGGTCATATGCGGATACAGCGCATAGTTCTGGAACACCATTGCGATGTCGCGGTCTTTAGGGGCAACGTCGTTCACCAGACGGTCGCCGATATAGAGCTCGCCGCTGGAAATCTCTTCCAAGCCTGCGACCATGCGCAGCGTGGTGGATTTACCGCAGCCGGAAGGACCGACCAAAACGATAAACTCCTTATCCTCAATGTCCAAATCAAAATCGCTTACGGCGACCACGTTTCCGGCATAAACCTTAGTAATTTTTTTCAGGGATACGCTTGCCATGAGATAGCCTCCTTTTATCTTGTTGAACGAACCATCGTTCAATATGATACAATCTGCCTATATTATAACTTCTGCGGCCCGAATTGCAAATGGTGTAAATAGCCAAAGTTTGTCATGCGCCTTTGTACACGATGTATAGGTTGGAAAACATCATCCCAATTCGTACAGAGAACAAAGCCGGTTTTTGTGCCTTTTGTATGGATATCAACCCGTGCGGTACATTTGTTCAGCACCGGCTTACTTGCCACCGGTGCAGCAGCGACGCCTGACAATATCGGACGGATATAGGAGCTTCCTATATAGAGCGTGTTAAACAAAGCGCTGTTTTACACACACGACAGTCAAAAATGGGAGTTCAACTGTGTATTGGCGGTATTCTGTGGTATGATAGACAGGCACGAAATATACCGAATAATAGGAGGTATGAACGATATGAAAGAATACGCACAGGAAGTGCTGGCTGCAGCGCTTGCCTGCGGGGGCGATTTTGCGGAGATCTTTTGGGAAGATACCCGCTCGTCCAGAATGCAGCTGATGAACAGCGAGGCGGAAAGCATTAACTTCAGCCGCCTGCACGGCGCGGGCATCCGCGTGTTTGTCGGGCTGAACGCAGTGTATGCCTACACCAATGAAACCGATAAGGAAGGGCTGCTGCGCTGCGCCGCGCAGGTGGCACGTTTCAATATCAAGTACCTTGTCAAACCGGCCCCGGACGTGGAATCCC
>DAOPIR010000201.1:0-4689 GCA_035399245.1 Candidatus Limiplasma sp. | reverse complement strand
AGCAGCACATCCGCCGTATCGCTGGCTTTCTTTCGCATCTTTACCTTGTCGGTGGTTGTGGTAAGATACGGATAATCCGTTACCTTGGAAAGGTTGCGCGCCACATATTCCGGATCTTCCTTCAGGCTGTCGCCGTTAATGTATTTTTTTACGGCGTAGCCTATGATATCTCCGAATTGCACTTTATAATAGGAACCTGTTTCCCCCAGCAGCGTGACGGTATCGCCCTTTTCGATATAAGCTAAAACAATGGAAGATGACGACGCGTATTTTCGCAGGTTAACATCATCCGCCGATTGCAATTCATATGGATAAGTAGCTGCCGATACTGTCAGCAATGGTTGTACCGCCAGCAATATTCCGAATAAAATCGATAGGAACCGTTGAGGGCGCGTTTTCATGCTGTTTCCTCCATGAATGCACAGAAATAGAATCATCCGCTTAAACATGTCTATTCTATTAAATTATATTAATTGTGTCAAGATATAATTAATATATATGTAATATTTATTCCGAACTTTCTCTATTTTCCAGCAAGCGTTGGATTAATTGCTCGATATAGCGCTGTGCATACTGCGATTCTGCCAGAATTTGGTCCTGTGATTTCACCTGATCCCCCATCAAAGCGGTAAATTGACTGACTTTCAGCCCCAGTGCGTCCTGCATGTCCTGATCGCTGCCGCCTTGGGACACCAGATAGTAGCACAGAATGGAATCCTTTTGCCCCATGCGATGCGCACGGTCCTCGGCCTGGCTGTGCACGGCAGGCGACCAATCCAGCTCACCGAACACCACGCAGGTGGCCTGCTGCAGATTAAGCCCCGATGCCGACCGCAAGGAAATACAGCACAGGTTGGAACGCCCGTTTGTAAACCGCTCCAGCGATGTTTCCTTTTGCTTTTGCGTTTCCCTGCCGGTTACAAAACAGGGAGAGAAGGTATGCAGATCCTTTTTATAAAGGTCCATTACCTGATGGTGATGGGCAAAGAGCAGCACCTTTTCGCCGCCCTCCAGCAAAGCCCGTACAAACTGGGCGACAAACGGTGCCTTGGCAATCCCCGTGGCCTGCCGTTCTCCCTGTTCGATCTCCATCTTCAATACCGAGCGCTGCGAGCCGGTTAAATCTTCACCATGGCGCAGCTGATCGATTTTTTCATGCAGCGGCTGCATCAGCTTATGGTAGATGGACTGGTTGCTTTCGATGGTCATCACCAGTCTGCGCTTGGGCGGAAGGTCATAAAGGACATCCTGCTTGGTGCGCCTGATCATGATCCCTTCGCGGCGCAGGTAATCGCCCAGCAATTCCGGCTTGGCAACGATCTGGTTGCCGTATCCGTAGCACCATTCCCGGGTAAAGCTTTCATAATTACCCAGAAACTGAAAATCCAGAATATTGATCACGTTCCAGATCTCCGCGCCGCGGTTGTAGATTGGCGTACCGCTAAGCCCGATAACACGCTTGGCGTGATCGGCCAACAAGCTCGCAGCCGAGTATTTTTCCGTACCGCTGTGGCGAAGCTCCTGAATTTCGTCAAAGATCACGGTTTCAAATCCGGTATCCGACAGGTATTGCTTCCAGCCGCGCAGCAGCAGATAGTGCATCAGGTAGATATCAGCCGGCGGAAGTGTGTATGGTTTTAGGCCCTTGATGATATGGACGCGCAGCGGCTGGCTGTCCTTGTTTTGAATGAAGCGGTTAATTTCGTTTTCCCAGTTGCGCAGCAAGTGCGCCGGCGCAATAATCATTGCCGGATATGCTGTGATATGGGACAGCAGCGCCAGCGACTGTACCGTTTTCCCCAAGCCCATCTCATCGGCCAGCAGGCAGCGGTCGGTGCGTAAAAGGAACGCAAGCCCTTCCTCCTGAAACGCCGTCAGCTTGCCGCGGAACACCGAGGGATCTGGCTTGATACGCGCGGGTGTACGCAGCGCCTCCTGGCGCTCCAGCACATACGTACGCGCTTTTTCCAGCGCATCTTCCCAGCGTTTTTGATCACGCGGCGCAATCACCAGCGGATAGCGCATCATCAGCCAGTTCAGATCCGCAATAATGCGCCGGTGCGCTGTAAACCGTGCCTCGCCCCGACGGCGGGATACCGTGCCGGGAAACAGCCGTTTACACAGCTCCGTTACATTCGGATCCGCCTTAATCACCCAGCACTGGCTTCTGCGGTTGTAGGTCAGGGTGCCGTAGGTCTGCCCCACGTCTGCCTGTGCGCCGTCAATCCGCAGATACGGCGGCAGATTCTGCAGATGTTTCATGGCAGACTCAACCCCCATAGCTGCGATAATACAACCAGTTCCACACGCTTTTTGTACAGCTGCGCGGGAAGCTTAACGCTGAACCAGCTGACAACGATCATGCTTTCCACAGCGTCTTGGGCAAGATAGCGTTCCAGTTGCTTCATCAGCTGTGTATGATTGGGTTTCCCCTTTTTGATCTCGATGCCTACGCTGCCCGCCAGATAATCGATCCGGCATCCTTTGGACAGCTTTGCCTCATGCACGAACGCAATTTGATGCGCATCCAGCGCCTGCCGGACGTAACGGTGGATATCCATTTCATAGATCGCATACGGCAGCCGTATCTCCCGCAATGCCGCAAGCACCGTATCCGTCACGCTCCAACCGCCTTTCAACGCTGAAATATTACAGAATGATTTGTTTGTTTGTATTGCTCTCCCGATAGATCACAAACCGGCGGCCAATCACGGCAATCGGTTCGGCATTCGTCTTTTCGCACAGCTGCGCGCATGCCTCTTTTGCGCTTAAGTCGCTGTTTTGCTGTACGGCGCACTTAATGATCTCGCGTGCTTCCAACGCATCATATGCTTCTTTGAGCGTCGCTTCGGTAATGCCGTCTTTGCCGATATACAGGATTGTATCCAGCCCGTTGGCCATGCTGCGCAGTTTTGCTCTTTGCTTTCCCGTCATTGCAGGCTCCTATTCTATGAAATCAAATTCCATGTCCGAAATGCGCACGGTGCTGCCTTCCTGTGCACCGGCATCACGCAAGGCATCGATAATGCCACGCTCCCGCAGTGTGCGATGGAACCAGTTCATGCTTTCTTCATCATCAAAGTTAACGCTATCCAATATATACTCGATTACCGGTCCGGACACCACAAACACGTCTCCGTCTTTGGCGATGTCGACGTCGTTCTTTTGCGTAAACTCGTCAACATCCGATTCGAAATATGTCAGCGGAGGCGGCAGTTCCTTCAGCAGGCGCACCACCTCGTCCAGCAGCGGATCAAAGCCCTGATGGGAAACCGCGCTGATCGGATAGGCCTGATAGCCCATTTGCTGAAACGTTTCCACCAGCGTCTTGATCTGTTCCGGATCCGCCATCAGATCGGTTTTATTCAGCACCACCAGCTGCGGTCTGCCAACCGGCTCACCATAGGCCTGCAATTCGTTGTTAATGGTTTTAAAGTCTTCAATCGGGTCTCTGCCCTCGCTGCCAGAGGCGTCCACCACGTGCAAAAGCAGGCGCGTGCGTTCCACATGGCGCAAAAAATCGTGTCCCAGCCCTACGCCGTCGCTTGCGCCTTCTACCAGGCCGGGGATATCCGCCAGAACAAAGCTTGTTTCGTATCGCTTTACGATCCCGAGATTGGGCGTCAGTGTAGTGAAATGATAATTGGCGATTTTCGGTTTGGCAGCTGTCAGCGCCGCCAGCATAGTGCTCTTCCCGACATTCGGATAGCCTACCAGTCCAACATCCGCGATGGTTTTCAGTTCCAGACGAAATTGCACCACTTCTGTTTTAACTCCGGGCTTGGCAAAGTTTGGAGCCTGGCGCGTAGGCGTGGCAAAGCGCGCGTTGCCGTGGCCGCCGCGGCCGCCGTGCAATATGATCTTTGTCTGGCCTGCCGTATGCATGTCCGCAATCACGGCATTGTCATCCTCACGGTAAAACACCGTGCCCACGGGTACCTTGATCAGCAAATCCTCGCCTTTTTTACCATAGCGGCGGTTGGAGCTTCCGTCTTCGCCGCTTTCGGCATAGTATTTTTGCGTATAGCGAAAGTCCAGCAGCGTATGCATGTTATCGTCGGCCAGCACTATCACATTGCCGCCGCTGCCGCCGTCGCCGCCGTCCGGTCCGCCGTTTGGCACGTATTTTTCCCGATGGAACGATACGCAGCCATTGCCGCCGTTGCCTGCTTTTACTTTAATCCTGACACGGTCTACAAATGATGCCATAGTTTCCCTCTCATTGGTGTTTTAAGTACTTGCAATAGGGCGCGATCACGCAAACCTCACACTCCGGTTTACGCGCATGGCACACGCGCCTTCCATGGAAAATCAGCCAATGATGCGCGTCGATCCAATCCGCTTTGGGAATGGCCTTCATCAGCTGCTTCTCTGTTTCCTGCACGTTTTTTGCGTCCGCAAGCCCGATACGGTTGCTGACGCGAAACACATGGGTATCCACCGCAATCGTCGGCACATGAAACGCATTGGCCAATACCACGTTCGCCGTTTTACGCCCAACGCCCGGCAGCGCGGTAAGCTCCTCCATGGTGGCGGGTACCTGCCCGCCATGGCGCATGAGAATCAGCCTGCTCGCTTCCACGATGTTACCGGCTTTGCTCTTAAAGCCACAGCTGCGTACAATCCGGTATACATCCTCCACATCCGCCTCCGCCAATGCATGCACATCGGGGTATTTTTGAAACAAGG
>DAOPIR010000200.1:0-4712 GCA_035399245.1 Candidatus Limiplasma sp. | reverse complement strand
GCGTTTGCTCTGGCGAAGTACATGATTACGCCGTCTTCATCATTTACCAGCTGATCATCCGTATAGGCAAACAAAACAACCATTCCGGAAACCGTCATGGAAATGCCGTCGTCGGTAACCTGCCATGTTCCTGATTGCTCGGTGCCATAGCTGGTAAGAGCAGCCGTTCCGTCGGCGCTCAGGGTGCAATAAATGGAATCCTGCAGCGAAGCACCATCATATTCCGATACCTTCACGCCGTCGCCAAGATCCACATACTTGCATACCCAATCCCCGGTATAGACGTCATTTGCAACGGGCGTTGCCGTCGGCTCGGGCTGGGGCCGGGCAAAGTACATGGAAATGCTGTCTTCCATATTGACGAGCATATCATCCTCATATACAAACAGCGCCTCCGAATCATCAATGATGAGCGAGACGCCGCCGTTGATTTTGGACCAGGATCCCGTCATTGTTTCTCCGAAACCGTTCATATCTAGGGTGCCGTCGTCCTGCAGCACGAAGTAGAGCGCATCCTGCAGAACATAGCCTTCGTATTCCGTCATCAATTCGCCGTCACCCATATCCACATACAGGCAAACCCAGTTACCGGTATAGTCCACCACCGTAGGGGACATAACCATTGCTGAGGCACAAGGAACGGCAAACACGGTAAGCAGCAAGCATAACACGCAGACAAGGCTTATCAATTTTTTCATGGCTTTTTCCTCCCAATACTATACATGGTAGTTCAATGTAAATCGATGGCTGCATTCGATTGCATTACTATCGCGAGAGGGCATGTCGATGTTTGGTTGTCGTACATTGCATGAAAAGGGTTATGCGATTAGAAAACGATGGCTTACGGTTGTTCTATTGGGCGTTTGCGGCCGCAATCGCTTCCCACTGCTGATAACACTCAATAACGCCTTTGATAACGGCAGTGGAACTGATGGTAGCGCCGCTGATGGTATCTACGTTGCCGTTCAAGGTCGGTTCTTCGGAAAGCCCGATAAACTGGCCGGTAAATTCAGGCTCTTTTACCTGTGTGCCAAGGCCAGCGGTTTCAGAAAAATCACTTCCGCCGACGGACATTCCCGTAACAACGCCGTCCAGATCGATGCCCATGATAATCTCGATCGGTCCGCCGTATCCGGAAACCGTGTTTTGCAGCACATAGCCGATGGTTTCGCCATTCAGCTTGGCTTCATATATGCTGTCAAGCCCCGTGTCAATATCGGTTGCCATTTCCGTAAAATCATCCGCATCCGGAAAAACGGCAATGCGCGCTTCACGCGTGGCTTTGATCCGTTGTTCTTCAATAGGGCCGGCGGTTACCATATTGGTAGCGGCCAATGCCAGGCCTGCGACTAAGGCGATAATGCATAAGATGAGCCAGGCTTGTTTTTTCACGATGATTACTCCTCCATATGTATATTGGACTGCTTTATAATATGTTGAAAGGGCGGGAAATGCTTAAAAAGCGTTTTGGCAACCGTACCTGTAATAAAACCCATCGCTGCGCCAGCCGGCAGCAGCAGCCCGAGATAGAAGATAAGCGACGGTGTTTGCAAGATGATCATCGCCAGCGCCACCTGGCCGATATTATGGAAAACGCCGCCTGTGATGCCCACGCCGATGGGGCTGATTCCCTTGCGCCGATACAGCAGGCTCATCATCGTCAGGCTTAAAAAACCGCCGCACAGGCTGTAGGGGATCATCATCGGATTACCCATCATCAGCCCCAGCAGCACGTTTTTTATGATCATGATCTGAAAACTGGCGGGGATGCCCAGCCAGTACAGAGCGATAATCAACACGCTGTTGGCAAGCCCCAGCTTGATGCCGGGGATGGGGGAGACGGGCAAAAAGCTTTCCAGCCAGCCCAGTACCATCATGATGGAGATCAATACGGCGGAGAACGCCAGCTTCTGCGTTCGCTTCATGGGTCGTTCTCCTGTGCCGTGCCTGCCTCTGTTTCCAGAGAAAGAACCAGCTTGTGCGGAAGGCAGATAATTTCGTTGCCCAGCACACGATCCCCGATGTTATCCACCGTTACATCGCCCTGCTTAATGCAGTCCTGATTGGGACAGTTGGATTCGACCATCCGAAATCCACCTGGGAAGATTTCAACGACATTGTAATCGCCGTTGTCCTGCTCAATCCGGATTTCGCGCTCTTCGGTCAGCGGTATCCACTGATCGGTCTGCCCGGGAACAGAGATATGGAGGTATGCTGTTTCGGTACCATCTACAATGGCTTTGGGCCGCAATAAAAACAGCACGAGACTCGCAACCAATACGATCGCAAGGATGATAAAATCCCTACGCTTCATGAATCCTCCTGTCTGCTGCATGGGCTAAGAAAATGCACAACATATTATAGCATTCCATAGGAACGGTTTCAATGGAAAACAGGAAAACATAAGCAGAAATATAGATGCGAAGGCCGAAAGAATATGGATTCTTGACGGAGAAAAAACGCTGTGTTATGGTATCTTCATCAATGGGGAGGAAACCCGATAATCTCGGTTGAACGGGAAAGGGAGTCTGCATGCAAAAGAAGATTGCCATCCTGGCAATGATAACGATACTGGTTTTGGCTGCTTTTGTCCTTGTGTATTTTGTTTATCCGCGTCAAACGCAGAGCAAGCGGTATCAATCCAGCTATTTTGATCTGTTTGATACCTATACGGAGCTGATTGTCTATGCAGCCGACGAAGCACAGGCACAGGCAATGATCGCCGTTGCCAAAGACGAGCTTACGGTCTGCCATCAGCTATTTGACATCTACAATGACTATGACGGCATCAACAACCTGAAAACCATCAACGATAACGCTGGTCTTGCTCCGGTGCAGGTGGATGAGCGCATCATTGACCTGCTTGTTTTCAGCAAGGAAATGTATCAAAAAACGGACGGACAGATGAACGTTGCCATGGGCAGCGTGCTGGCGCTGTGGCATGATAAGCGCACGGCAGGGCTTGCGGATCCCGATAATGCGGAGCTGCCGGATATGGAGGCGCTCACGGAGGCCGCTCAGCACATGGATATCGAGAACCTGATCATTGACGAACAGGCGATGACGGTATACCTTGCCGATCCGCTGATGCAGCTGGATGTCGGCGCCGTTGCCAAGGGCTATGCTACCGAGCGCGCGGCACAGCTGATGGCTGACGCCGGGGCGCAAAGCGCGCTGCTTAGCGTGGGCGGCAATGTACGCGCCATCGGGCAGCGTGCGGACGGGACGGCCTGGCAGGTTGGCGTGCAAAATCCTGATCTGGATGCCGATGAGACCTATATTGCTACCGTGGCGCTTTTGAACAGCTCCATGGTAACCAGCGGCAGCTATCAGCGGTATTATACGGTGGACGGCGTTCGCTATCACCATATTATCGATCCGAACACACTTATGCCGGCAGATTACGCCCAATCTGTTACCATTTTGGCGGAGAATTCCGGGATTGCGGACGCACTATCCACTGCGCTGTTTACGGTATCGGTGGAGCAGGGTAAAAAAATCCTGCAGCAGTTTGATAATGTGCAGGCATTATGGGTAATACAAGACGGAGAGATTATACGGACCGACGGGTTTACCACAGAATAGAAAATAAAAAAAGCGCACCCCACGGTGCGCCGCATTTGGCTATTGATCCTTTTCCCATTCCGAGAGATTATCCTGGATTGTGGTAAGGATTTCTTTGAGTGCGGTCCGCTGTTGATTGTTCAGCCCTTTTGGCATAGGCCCGATTACGCTGTTGTTGATGCTGCCGGACAGTAAATAGTCCACACTCACATCCAGTGCATTCGCCATGGAAACCAGTGTTTCTAAGCTAGCCTTACGGGAACCGCGCTCTACGTGCCCCACAAAAGAAGTCGATACGTTTACGCGCTCTGCCAGGGCTTCCTGTGTCCATCCTCGTTGGGTTCGTTGCTTCCTAATCCGGCGACCCAGATCGATGTAATCCATTATTTTTCATCCCCATTGTAAAAGTTATCATGGATATCAGAAAAGATCTGCAAAGTATCCAGATTCAAATATATCGAATTGCCTCAGGTTTGAAAAGTGTCTATCGGTCGTATATATGACCTGAAGATACAGAACTGTTGCATAAGATTGTAAAAAGAATGGTTCCGCATGTACAAATAGTCCGCGAAAAGCAAGAAATATGCCTATACAAAGCCTTATGTACGTGGTATAATGTCGGCGATGACCCAGCCAAGGTATGAGGTATCGGTTCTTCCTCCTTCGTTCACTATGTCCGAAAGTTTGGAAATCCACACCGGAATCACTGGAGAGCCTGGGACACAGAATAACGATTTGGAGGAAACCAAAATGTTTGAAGACAAAACCTTGACGTGCCGGGACTGTGGTGAGGAATTCTTGTTCTCTGCCAGCGAACAGCAGTTTTTTGCTGATAAGGGATTCCAGAATGAGCCCAGCCGCTGCCCTGCATGCCGTGCCGCCCGCCGCGCTGCGCAGAACCCCAACCGTGGCGAACGTCAGATGTACGAAGTGATTTGTGACGGCTGTGGCGTTACCACGCAGGTACCCTTCCAGCCCCGCGGAGATCGCCCCGTATACTGCCGTGAGTGCTTTGAGCGCAACCGTCAGTCGCAGTACTAAGCGATAGAACCGGACACTCAATGCTTCCTCTGAGAATGAGGAAGCATTTTTTTTGCATAGCTTCAGCGATATAAATCCACCAGCAGAGCTGGTGAGAGTAAAAAGCT
>DAOPIR010000199.1:0-4738 GCA_035399245.1 Candidatus Limiplasma sp. | reverse complement strand
CGATGCCCCATGTTAAATCGCCGTAGTTATACTCATAGGCGCGGAGAAATCCGTTCGCCTGTGAACGCTTGCCTACAACCGTGTTAAAGGAGAACTTGCTGCCGTCGTTAAGGATATATCCGTTGATTTTCGAAAACGCGATTTTGATGTTTTCATTGCGCGCGTCCGTTGAACTGGAAGCGATAGGCGTAACCGCCCTGCTGCGCAGCGTGTAATACTGTTCGAGATCCGCCACGGTAATGGACGGATAGAGCGTTTCGGTTTCCAGCACTACCTCGCCGGACGTAAAGGAGTTGACCATTTCCAATATTTCTTCTTTAAGCGCTTCCGTGTTCAGCTTCCTGCCTACAACCTCTTCCTGAAACGTAAAGGGTTCGGTGGATGAATCAGGATTGAACTCCAGCATCTTCGCGTCCTGCGGCTCCACATAGGCAGCCGTTTCCAGCTTGGCAAGAATATCATCGATCACCGTCGTATCCGCATTGTACTCCACGCTTGAAAAGCTGTACGCGCCGGATTGCGCCGCGATCAATTCGCTTTCCATCTCAAAGATTGATGACTTGCCGCTAGCATCGGTTTGATGACCGACTGCCCATGCCGCTTCCAGCGCATCAGCAGGATCGCGGCTGATGCCAAGCGTTTCGGCTGTAATATCACGATAGGAACCATTGGAGCTCTTAATCCGTACATACCATGAACCGAGCTTCTCAATAATCTGCGCACGAACAGCGGCGTCCCCTTCATCCCAGGTCATGCCGCCCAGGTCAATTCCATCCACGGTTACGCCGTCTAAAAATACCGAGGTGTACGGTGCAACATCCAAATAAGTTTTTCCGACATAGATTCCGCCGCCCACCGCAGCCACCAGCAGCAATATCAGCAGCAGCTTGGTGATCTGCCAACCGCAGCCGCGCTTTTTCCTTTTTCGGGGTTTATATCCGCCGTTTTGCGGATTTGGCTGCGGCCGACCGCCCTGCGGTGGATACGGGCGATACTGATTGCCCTGCGCAGGTTGACTCGTATACGGTTGGTTGCCGCTGTTATACATCAATGGTCTCCTTTGGATTGGATGATGCGGATACTTTGACAGCTGTTTGCAGCTGTTCGACATCCTGTTTCCACGTCTGCCAGCCTGATGGGTATTCGCCGAGTCCGGAATGCATTCCGCGTTCCCCGTGAAAATCACTGCCGCCTGTAACCAACAGGCTTTGATCCCGTGCAATACGCTGCAGCCACTTTGCTTCCGAGCGGGAAGCCGACGGATGATAAACCTCCAGCCCCATCAATCCGCACGCTTTCAAATGGGAAATCAGGGTTTCCAGCACCGCCTTGTCACGGGTGATGCGCATGGGATGCGCCAATACGGGCACAGCCTGCGACTGCAGCAGGCGCTCAATCGCGCCTTCGGCTGACATATGCTCCAGCGGCACATAGCCGGGCATTCCAATTCCCAGATACTTCCGAAACGCCTCGTCAACCGATTTCACATAGTGCTTTTCTTTCAGCAGCCTTGCCACATGCATTCGGCCGGGCACCGGATGGGGCGCATCGCCCTGCTCCATGCCCTCCGGTAACAGCTGCGTATTCAGCAGGCGGTCAAGCAGGCGTATCGTCTGTTTGTTTCTTTCCACGCGCTTGCGCCTGAGGGTAACCAGTTCGCTCTGCAGCGGTTCGCACTTCGGCTTAATACCATATCCGAGGATATGGAATATCCCGTTTTCGCCGCTGCTTACCTCGATGGCCGGAATGAATGAAAGCCGGTGTCCGTTGGTGTTTTGTTTATGTACCGCGTCTTGCATCACAGGCAGGCCATCGGTGGTATCGTGATCGCTGAGGGCGATAATTTCGATCCCTTTTCTTACAGCCAGCTCGCAGATTGCCTCCACCGACAGGGTGCCATCGCTGAAGGTGCTGTGGCTATGCAGGTCTACCGGTGGTCTCACGGCTCAATAAACGGTTCATCGTCGTCTTGCTCTTTAGGCTGCGGCGGTGCAAAAGGTGAAGGCTCTTCCTGCTGGTCCTCGGCAGATTCATTGTCCGGAGCGTCTGCCTGTTCCTTCTCTTTTTGCTCTTTTTCTTCCTCGATTTCGTATTCGAGTTTCACCGGCAGCTCTTCGCCGCGCATAACGGCCTCAAACTCTTTCAGGTTCAAGGTTTCGTGCTTAAGCAGTGCTTGGGCAACACTGGTCAGCTTGTCCTTATTATCGGTCAGCAGTTTCACAGCCCGTTTATAGCTCTCATCCACGATCCGCTTCACTTCGGCGTCGATGGATGCGGCCGTCTGCTCACTGAACTCGCGGCTCTGCCCGAATTCCATGCCGACAAACACTTCGTTGTCGCTGGAAAGGTAAACCGTGCCCAGCTCGCTCATGCCAAACTGCGTTACCATGCGGCGGGCCAGCTCCGTCGCGCGTTTTAAGTCGCTGGAAGAGCCGGTGTAAATATCATCCAGCGTTACTTCCTCAGCCGCATGGCCGCCCAGCGCCATGGTGATCATGCCCAGCAGCTTGGTTTTGGACATATTATCGTTTTCTTCCGCCGGCAGGCTCAGCGTATAGCCGCCCGCCTGGCCACGCGGCACGATGGTTACCAGATGCACATCGTCGCACTCCGGCAGCAGGTTGGCAATCACGGCATGGCCGGCTTCATGATAGGCTACGGTTTGCCGGTCGCGCGGGGTTACCTTGTGGCTCTTCTTTTCAGGGCCCATCTGTACACGGCTGATTGCTTCCACCAGATGCTTTTGTGTAATCTTCTTTTTGCGTTCACGCACGGCGAGGATCGCCGCTTCGTTCATCACATTTTCCAAATCAGCGCCCGTGGAAAACGGCATGCGTTTGGCAACGTTTCTGAAATCCACACCTTCCGCAAGCGGCTTGCCGCGGCTGTGTACCTTCAGGATTTCCACACGCCCGTCCAAGTCGGGGTAGTTTACGGTCACCTGACGGTCAAACCGGCCGGGGCGCAGCAGCGCGGGATCGAGTATATCGCGGCGGTTGGTGGCCGCCATGACGATAACGCCTTCGTTGGTGGAAAATCCATCCATTTCAACCAGCAGCTGGTTGAGGGTCTGCTCGCGCTCGTCATGCCCGCCGCCCAGGCCTGCGCCGCGGTGACGGCCAACGGCGTCGATCTCATCAATAAAGATAATTGCGGGCGAGGCCTTCTTGGCCTGCTCAAACAAATCGCGGACGCGGCTGGCGCCGACGCCGACGAACATCTCTACAAAGTCCGAACCGCTGATGGAGAAAAACGGAGCATTAGCTTCCCCTGCCACAGCCTTGGCAAGCAAGGTTTTACCGGTTCCTGGAGGGCCCACCAGCAGCACGCCCTTGGGAATACGCGCGCCCATTTCGATATAGCTTTTGGGGTTTTTGAGAAAATCAACCATTTCCTCAAGCTCTTCTTTTTCTTCCTTGGCTCCGGCAACATCCTTGAAGGTTACTTTAACCTTGGACGGATCGCTCATGCGGGCACGGCTTTTGCCGAAATTCATCACCTTGGAATTGCCGCCGCCCTGACGCATGATGAGGAAATACCAAAGGCCCATCGACAGCGCCACGATAAACAGGAGCGGCAGGAAATCCGCATACCAGGGCGTAACCACCGCCGCGCGGTACTGCAGCGTGAAGGAGAAATCGCTTACGCTGACTTCGTCCAGCGGCTTTCCAAGCTGGCTGGCGGTAATCTGTCGCACGGTTTCAATAAAATCGTCGCCGATTGTGGTTTCAAAATCGTAGGCGTTATCGGGAAAATCCGACAGTGCGGTTGTGCTGTTTTCGTAGAGGCCGACCAGCGAAGTGCCGCGGATGGCTACCGCACGCACCTGTTCGTTCTCTATCGCATTCAGCAGCGCGGGATACTCTATGCGCAGGTCCACGGTCTGGCCGAATCCGCCATTCAGGATCATGGCGATTAAAATGAACGCAGCAATCAACACTACATATCCCATCATACCGCGTTGTGATTTCTTCAAACGTTTGTCCTCCTTGTACTCCGGGGTAATCATATCCTCGGCCTGCCTTGCCGCGGCAAACCATTAGTCTTCATTATATCATATACTAACCGTAAAACCAACACCTGAAACAAGAAATCATGCAGCTGTGCCTGCCGTTACATACTCTGTACAGGTCGCCAAAACAGGATTTATTTTCCGGTTTTGCCAACAGTTTCTTTCTCAGGCGGCACAGATTTCATGAAAGAACCACCCGTTTTGAAAGCGGGTGGTTTGGACCGCCGGCGCATGGTGCGCTTAAGCGGTATGGCAGCTTATGCGGCAATGATCATTTCTTGGTCAGAAATCCGCTTTTCTCCCACAGCGCAACCCAGTCCTTCAGCCGCGCGAACAAATCGGCATTGCAATTGGTTTTACTCATCATATCGATCAGCTGTACCAGCGCTTCACGGTTTGTGGCGGACCCCAGCACCGTGCGCACCGCTTTCAGGCTTTCAATTTCCTGTGCTCCCAGCAGCATATCCTCGCGCTTTGTGCCGCTTCGCCGCATGTCAATTACGGGGAACATCGGCTCGTTTTCCTCGGGCGTATCCAGCCACAATGTCATGTTTGCCGTTCCCTTGAACTCTTCAAAGATGATGTCATCCACGCGTGAGCCGGTGTTGACCAAAATGGTAGCGATCACCGTCAGGCTGCCGCCTTCGCGGGTATTGCGCGCCGCGCCGAAAAAGCGCTTGGGCTTAACCAGTGCCGTGGGGGTTACCGTGTTGGTCATGGTGCGGC
>DAOPIR010000198.1:0-4839 GCA_035399245.1 Candidatus Limiplasma sp. | reverse complement strand
GGCTTGGGCATGGGGCTTGGTTTCACAATGAGCATTTCGCTGCTTTCCGCCTTCCGTGAACTGATCGGCAACGGAACGCTGCTGGGCATGCAGGTTATGCCGGCAAGCTATCAGCCAATGGCGATGGCCCTCAAGCCGCCGGGTGGCTTCATCATGCTGGGCATCCTGCTGCTGCTTATCAATGCGATTACCAAATCGGTTGGAAAGAAAAAACTTGCAAAGGCAAAGGAGGTTGAATCATGAGCAGTTTGATCTTGATTGTCATCTCCGGCGTATTGGTCAACAACCTGGTCATGTCCCAGTTCCTTGGCATCTGCCCGTTCCTGGGCGTATCCAAGAAAACCGAAACCGCATTCGGCATGGGCATGGCGGTAACCTTTGTTATGGCGATCGCATCCCTGATTACCTACCTAATTCAACACTATTTGCTTGAGCCGCTGAGTCTGGAATACATGCAGACTATCGCGTTTATCCTGGTTATCGCGGTGCTGGTGCAAACGGTGGAAATGGTGCTGAAAAAGCTTTCGCGTTCCCTGTACCAGGCGCTGGGCGTATACCTGCCGCTGATTACCACCAACTGCGCGGTGCTTGTCGTTGCCATCAGCAACACCACGGCCATCGATGGCGGATACAACCTGATCCAGTCGGTTGTCAACGGTATTTCCGGCGCTTTGGGATTCACGCTTGCGATGGTAGCCTTTGCCGCCATCCGCGAAAAGCTGGCAATGAACAACATGCCCAAATGGATGGATGGTTTCCCCGGCGCGCTGATCGCTGCCGGTTTGATGGCCGTCGCCTTCCAGGGCTTTGCCGGATTGATTTGATAAAGGAGACGCGCATATGACCGATATTCTGATTGGAGCAGGCACGCTGGCAGGCATAGCTTTGGTATTCGGCTTGCTGTTGATGCTTGTCAACAAAGTATTCCAAACGCCGTCCGATCCCAAACGCGACGCGATCCGTGAGGCACTGCCCGGCGCCAACTGCGGCGGATGCGGCTATGCAGGCTGCGACGCGTTGGCCGATGCCATTGCCGCCGGGCAAGCGTCGCCGGGTGCATGCCCTGTGGGTGGACCTTCGCTTGCTAAGACCATTGCCGGGATCATCGGCGCGGAGCAGCCGGATGATCAGGTAAAGCAGGTTGCCACCGTGATCTGTCAGGGCACCGTAGACCGCTGCAAGGAGAAATTCTCCTATGTCGGCATTACCGACTGTATTGCGGCGACCACCGTCAATGACGGTAACCGTGCTTGCAAATACGCTTGCCTTGGCCTTGGTACCTGTGTAAAAGCCTGTAAGTTTGATGCCATCCATATCGACCCGCATGATAAAATTGCGAAGGTTGATCCTGATAAGTGTACAGGCTGCGGCGCTTGTATTGCAGCTTGCCCCAAAAACGTGCTGGTGTTGCAGCCGGTAACGCTGCCCGTACGGGTACTGTGCCGTGCTGCCGAAGAAGGCGTACTGGTAAGCGATAACTGCAAAATTGGCTGCGTCGGCTGCGAGCTATGCGCCAATACCTGTAAATTCGGCGCGATTACGATGAAGGATCACCTGCCGCAGTTTGATTATGATAAATGCACCGGCTGCATGATGTGTGCGGAAGTATGCCCGACGGGCGCTATCTGGGGCGATTTTGATCATCGCTTGATTGCAAAGATTGATCCCAACGAGTGCATCGGCTGCACAATCTGCAAGCGCACCTGCCAGTTTGAAGCCATTTCCGGCGAGCGCAAGAGCGTGCACAAAATTCTGGAAGCCTGTACAGGCTGCGGACAGTGCGTTGCCAAGTGCCCAAAGAAGTGTATTACCTTGTCGGTTCGCGAGCATGTGCGTGATGCAAACGCCAAGGTTGGTACCTCAGAAACGGTTGCTGCTATCCCCAAAAAGGCCGACCCTGTAGTTGCACCTAAAGCGGTTACTCCGGCTGCCACAGAAACGAAAGAAGCCGTACCGGCTGAAACGCCAAAAAAGGAAACAGCAAAGGAAGATTAGCGATGAAAATCGGGTTTATCGGGGCCGGCAATATGGCGACTGCAATCCTCGGCGGGATGATTACCACCGGTTTTCTTCCACCGCAGGAGATAGCCATATTCGACATTTCCGCGCAGCAGACGGAAAAACTGCAAAAGCAATATGGCGTACATACAGCGAAATCGCAGGATGAGCTGATATCGGAATGTGAATTTATCGTGCTTGCTGTAAAGCCCGTGTATATGAAAGATGTGCTTAAAAAGGCCAAGCCGTATGCAAAAGGCAAGAAGTTTATTTCCATTGCCGCCGGCTGGACCGTAAGCATGCTGCAGTCCGCCCTAAACGAGCCTTCCGCAAATATCCTCCGTACCATGCCCAACACACCGTTAATGGTAGGGGAAGGCTTTACCGCGCTATGTGAGGACACATCCTTTTCTGCCGATGATATCAGCTGGGTAAAAAGCCTGTTTGCATCCCTTGGCAGTGCCGCTGTGTTGCCGGAACGCCTGTTTGATGCGATTGTTGCCGTATCAGGCAGCTCTCCGGCTTATGTGTTTGTATTCACAGAAGCATTGATTGATGCGGGTATTAAGCTGGGGCTGCCCCGCGAAATTGCTACCAAAGCCTGTGAGCAGACCATCCTGGGCGCGGCAAAAATGCTGCTGGAAACGGGGGAGCATCCGGCCAAATTAAAGGATATGGTTTGCTCTCCCGGCGGAACAACGATTGAGGCGATTGCGTCGTTGGAAAAGGACGGCTTCCGTCACGCCATTATCGACGCCGCCTCCGCCTGCGCCGCAAAGAGTAAAGCCCTTGGCGAGGATCATTAACTGATGCGAAACATTCAGCTATATACCGATGGCGCATGCTCCGGTAATCCCGGCCCCGGTGGCTGGGCCGCCATTTTAAGCTTTATGGGCAAAGAAAAAGAGCTGTCCGGCAGCATGCCTAATACGACAAACAACCGCATGGAGCTGTTTGCCGTTATCAGCGGAATCGGCGCTCTGAAAGAACCTTGCAAGGTGGATGTGTATTCCGATTCCGCTTATGTTGTCAATGCTTTTAACCAAAATTGGATTGACAAGTGGCAAGTAAACGGCTGGCAGACCGCCGATAAAAAGCCGGTGGAGAATTCCGATCTTTGGAAACTCTTACTGCAGATTATCAAAATCAAAAAGCATGATGTTTCCTTCTACAAAGTAAAGGGACATGCGGATCATCCGGAAAACATTCGCTGTGATACGCTAGCAAAGGCGGCAATCTCCGATTTTCGGAAAACCAACGGAATGGATTCGTAAAGGGTATCCGTAATATACGCGTAATAATCTCCATTTATAATTGAAAACTGTTTCTTTGACTAACTCTTGCTGGACAAATAGCAAGGGTTATGTTAAAATCCGAATAGTTACAAAAGTGTTAACTGTTGGAGTGATTCGATGCGAAAACATCTTCAAAGCATTGTCTGCCTGACCGTGGCTTTTGTTATGCTGTTTTTAAATATCGCCGCTGCCGAGACATTGAGCACCGTTATGGTAGAATCAGCAGCGCTTTCATCAAGCAATCCCACGCTTGACGGGATGGTACGCGTATACTTATCTTCGCTTGGTAGCCCTACCAGCTTAACGCTGACTGTGTCCGGCAGCTATTCGCTCAGCAACGGAACATCGCTGACAAATGGAGAGAGTTTATCCGTTTCTTTTAACAGTTCAACCGGCGCCATAACGCTCGGCCGCAGCGGAGCCGCTTATTCGATGGGCTCTACCTTTACATTGCGAAGGCACTCCACCACCGGCAGCAACGGCATTAAAATATCCGAGGCGAGAAAACCCGGCAATTTATACCCCGGGGACATTCAATTCAAGGCCGTTTCACAAAGCAGCGGAGGATATAAGCTTTACACCATCGCATATATATACATCGAGGACTATCTGTACGGCGTCGTACCCTATGAAATGGGAAGCAGCGCGCCGATTGAGGCCCTGAAAGCGCAGGCGGTTGCCGCACGTACCTATACCGTGCGAATGATGAGCGCACGATCGTCGTGGGCCTACGATGTTGTAGATACGACCGGAGACCAAACCTACAACGGTACGCCTACAACGGAAACCAACTGCAATACGGCCGTAGATGCCACCAAAGGAATTGTGTTAAAATACGGTTCCGCCTATACAGCCACTTATTATTCATCGTCCAACGGCGGACAGACAGAATCGATATACAACGCATGGGGTACCAGCGGTTACAGCTATTTAGGGGTCAAAGACGACCCATTTGATTATTCCAATCCATACAGTATCGTAAAGAAAACAACGGTCTATTCAGATGCGAACAATGCATCCAACAACGCTTCCCTGCTTTCGCTGCTTAAGACAAAGGTCGTTTCAGCGCTTAGCAGCGCAGGCTATAACGCAAGTATCTATAACACAACGATCAAAACGATTGTCGATATATCGGCGGATACCCCGATGTATTCATCTCCCAGCAAGCTTTATACCAAAATGGATTTCACGCTGTCTGTGGGAACTTATAACGCAAGTAATGTATACGTATCAGTAACCCAAACGGTTACCTGTGATATATTTAACGAATTGGAAAGCCTGCTGGGGATGAGCATTCAATCCAGCAACAACGAATTGTGGTCCGTGGTAGATACAAGCAGCGGATTTGAAATCCAGGCACGGCGCTATGGACACGGGATCGGCATGAGTCAGCGCGGCGCTATGTATATGGGGCAGCTGGGATATACCTATGATGAAATCCTGGGCTTTTACTATCCGGGCAGTTCTCGCGTAGGCTGCACGTTCACCAATACTATCTTGGCTGCGGGTTCATCCGAGAACTGCCCGGATAGTAAAAGCCCAGGAT
>DAOPIR010000197.1:0-4839 GCA_035399245.1 Candidatus Limiplasma sp. | reverse complement strand
CCCATTCCTCTGGTTTATGTATATTATATTATATTGTGAATATTCATTCAATGCAAGATCAACGTTTTGCGGATAAAAAAACGACATTATCAATCGTTTCATCCGTGATTTCCGGTAAATCCTGCACTGCAGGCGCTAATAGCGCAAGATATTCGATATTGCCGGCAGGGCCTTTGATCGGTGAAAAATCGAGCTTTATCATTCGATACCCTATTTCTGCTGCAAAATTGCGAATATCCCGGATCACGCTGCGGTGCGTATGCGGATCGCGCACTACCCCGTGCTTCCCCACCTGATCACGGCCGGCTTCAAACTGCGGCTTGATAAGTATGCAAAATATCCCTTGATGTAACATCAATTCCGCCGCTGTCGGCAGGATTAACTTAACGGATATAAACGATACATCCATTACCGTAATATCGGGCACCGCGTCGCCGATCATCTCCGGAGTCAGATACCTGGCATTGGTTCTCTCCAGTACCGTTACGCGGGGATCATCGCGTATTTTCAGATCCAGCTGCCCATAGCCGACATCAACGGCAAACACATGGCTTGCTCCGTTTTGCAGCAATACATCCGTAAATCCGCCCGTAGCGGCGCCGATATCCAGCGCGGTTAAGCCGTGGACATTCAGCTGAAACACACGAAGCGCTTTTTCCAGCTTCAGTCCTCCGCGGCCAACATAGGGATGCGTCTTGGCATCCCGCACCACTATTTCGTCCTCATCCGTTACTTTTTCCGATGGCTTTGCCACCTTTTGCTCACGGATATATACCACGCCGCTCATAATCAGCGCCTGTGCCTTTTCCCTGCTTACTGTTAATCCACGGTTAACCATGGCGACATCAATCCGTATTTTATCACTCATCGGCATAGTTCCCGTTTGCTATCGTATGCATTATTCTTTGCGTAACAGTTTCAGCGTCCAACCCGATCTCTTTGATCAATATCGCATGGTCACCGTGCGGGATAAACTGATCGGGAACGGCGATGGGATGAACCGTCATCCTGTCGCCGTGCATTGCATTGTATTCAAGCAGCGAGCTGCCAAAACCGCCATCGAGCACATGCTCCTCCAGCGTAAATACGGGTATATTTCGTTTTTCCAGCTGTTTCAGATAGCTTTCATCCAGCGGCTTTACGGTGGAGGCATTGACAGCTTCCATCGAAATCCCGTTTTTTTGCAGCCGGTTCGCCGCGGCAATCGCTGTACCTACCATGCTGCCTACCGCCAGGATCACCGCATCGTTTCCCTTGATCAGCGGCTTCCACTTGCCGAGTGTAAACGGCGTAGTGGGATACGCCGGATTGGGCATTGCCGCTTTTTTGGGATACCGGATGGCGCACGGCCCATTCCACGACAGGCTTTGACGAACCATTTCCTGTAGTTCTCCGGAATCAGCAGGTGCCAGAATATGCATATTGGGGATATGGCGCAGGTACGCAATATCAAACAGGCCCTGATGCGACTGCCCGTCTCCGTTGGCGAGGCCGGATCGATCCAGCATCAGCACGACCGGAAGGTTTTGCATGCATACATCGTGGATCACCTGATCGTATCCTCGCTGTAAAAACGTGGAATACACAAAGAAATACGGCCGCATGCCGCCCTTTGCCAATCCAGCTGCCATGGTTACCGCGTGTTCTTCGGCAATGCCGACATCGAAAAAGCGTTTTGGATACCGTTTCTGGAATATATCTGTCGCCGTACCAAGCGTCATGGCGGCCGTAATTACCGCAATGCGTTCGTCCGTATCCGCCATTTCCGTAAGCGTCTTGGCGGCAACCGACCCGTAGGTTGTTTTCGCGTCGCTCTGTGCCAGCCCGTTATCAATGAAAAACGGCGGCGTGCCGTGAAACACATCCGGCTTTTCTTCCGCATTCTGATATCCGTAGCCCTTCACCGTGCTCAGGTGAATGGCAACCGGCACATCCATCTTCTGTGCGCGGCGGAAAACGGTTTCCATCGCTTTAATATCATGCCCGTCAATCGGCCCCAGATAGGTAAACCCGAGCGCGGAAAAGAAGGTTTCATCCACAAACAGGGCGCGTACAGCCCGTTTAATTGTGTAGAGTACTTGCTCTACGGTTTTGCCGATCCAGGGTATGCGTAAAATACCGCGCTGCACCTTACGCTTGGCCGAATACCAGCCCCAACTGGAGCGCAGCTTTGCCATATGCTTGCTGAGCGCACCGACATTGCGGGTGATCGACATTTCGTTGTCGTTGATGACTACGATCAGCTTTGTTTTGGTATTGCCGCAGTCGTTAAGCGCTTCATAACACATGCCGCCCGTCAGCGCACCGTCGCCTACCACGGCAACCACATGATAGTCCTTGCCCTGCAGATCCCTTGCGCGTGCGAGCCCCAGCGCAGCGGATATTCCCGTGCTGGCATGGCCGGTTTCAAAGCAGTCATGCTCGCTTTCGGAGCATTTAGGGAAGCCGGATAATCCGCCGTATTGGCGTAGGGTATGAAAATCCTGATAGCGCCCTGTCAGCAGCTTATGCGTATAGGATTGATGCCCGACATCAAACACAATCTGATCCAAAGGCGTATGAAAAGCGCGGTGCAGCGCAATGGTCATTTCCACCGCGCCAAGGTTGGAGGACAGGTGTCCCCCGTTTTTGGATACGGTTTGGATAATAGTTTCCCGGATATCTCCGGCCAGCTGCTTGCACTCTTTATAGGTCAGATTGGCGATATCAGTCGGATTATTGATCTTGGAAAGATCCAATGTTAGTCTCCTTTACTGGTGCTTCGGCCCGAGTTTTCCGCCGCTTTTTGCGCCAAAAGACACTTCGTTGAGAATATTGGACGAAAATGCATAATTGCTGTCGTTTTTCTCTTCATGTGCCTTCATTGCGCATGCAACCATGCGATCGATCAGCTCGGGATACTTCAGCCTGCTTGCCTCCCACAGGTAAAATGCCAGCGAGCCCGGAATGGTATTGATTTCGGTAATGTAAAGTCCGTCTGTTGCAGCGTCATACATAAAGTCAATGCGAACTACGCTTTTACAGTCCATGCGTTTGAAGATGTCAACGGACAGGGATTGGATGCGTTCCTTGAGTGCCGGCTCTATAGGTGCCGGCAGGATGCGTTTCAGCGACGCCATACCCTTGGTTGCGTTTTTCGATCCCTGCAGGTACTTATCCATGAAGCTCAGCAGGTCGCCGCCGGTAACCGGCATCTCAATCTCAGACGCCGTTACATCTTCATTATACCCCAATACCGAGCAGTTCAGTTCCAGCGGGTTTTCCAATCCCTTTTCGATCAGCACCTTCCGGTCGAACGAAAAAGCCAGCGCCAGGCTTTCCATCAAATCGTCTTTGTTTTTGGCTTTTGTTACGCCGATGGAGGATCCCAGCGAAGCCGGCTTGACAAACACGGGATAATCAAGCTTGTCTTCAATCTCCCGGATCGCCGCCTCCGGATCAGCTTCCCATGCGCAGCGCAGCACCCAGCAGCTGTCAAGCACCGGAAAACCACAGCCTTTGAAAAATTCTTTCATGTAGGTTTTATCCATCCCTACAGCGGAGGCTGGCACGCCGGAGCTTGCGTAGGGAATATTGTACATTTCAAACAGTCCCTGCAGCGTTCCGTCCTCGCCGTGCATCCCATGTAGCACAGGCATCGCACAGTCCAGCCTTGCTACAACCCGCTGTGTTTCCTTGCCAAACAAGCCTTTGGGCGGATCCAGCGTCATCAATACACCGGAAGCGGCTGTAGAATCAAGCCATACCCTGTAAATGCCCTTTTGAAACCCGTCAAAATTGCGGTATGTTTGAAGATCCAGCAGCGGAGCGCCTGTGTACCATTCGCCTTTCATGCTGATATAAATCGGTACGATGTCATAATGATCGGGATTGGCGGCCTTCATCATCTGCAGCGCGCTGATTACAGATACCTCATGTTCACAGGAACGGCTGCCAAAAACAACGCCGAGTGTCATTTTACGCATAAACAACCTCCGTTAGTTTTCCTGATAATTGTCAGGCAAATCGTTTTCATATAATACGGTATCATCCTTTTGCACAAGCTGCTGCAGGACAACGGTCGATTCTTCCAGGCTGTTTACCTGATGGATATTCTCCTGCGGAAATCCGGCTTCCTGCAATCCGTTTAGGATCGGCTGCACGCGCTTTTTCCCCACAATAATCGCAATATCCGCAGCTTGTGCGATTGCTTTGCCAAACGCTTTATTATACTCCGCTTCCTCCGTGCCTAGCTCCACCATGCCGGGAGTAATGATGATCCGGCGCTTGGGAAACTGGGAAAGTATAGCAAGCGCTGCCTGTGCGCTAATGGGATTTGTGTTAAAGCCATCGTTGATAATTGTATAAGAATTCGGGTTCTTTATCAACTCCATGCGGCTGGGGATCGGCTGAATGCGCTGAATTCCTCGCAGGATTTGCCGTGTATTCAATCCCAGCCGATACGCTACCGCAGCTGCCATTAAGATATTGCGGATGTTATGCTCTCCCAGCAGGCATGTTTTGCAGGGGATTCTTTCCCCGTTTGCCGTGCACAGGTCAAATGCGCTGCCTTCTGCCGATACGCAGATGTTTTCACTCCACACATCAGCCTTTTGATTGGTTAACCCGACCAGCGTTTTCGGCTTGTCGGTTTTTTGATACAGCTGCGTACAGACGCCTCCGTCATCGGAGAAGAAGCACAGCCCGTCATTCGGCAAAGCGTTGATCAGCTCGTATTTTGTTTTTGCCACCCGTTCAACCGTCTTAAACGTATCCAAATGCTGCGGTCCGACAGATGTAAGAATACCGATTGTCGGCTTTACCAGCCGGCAAAGCTCCCGGATGTCGCCGACGTGCCTC
>DAOPIR010000196.1:0-4869 GCA_035399245.1 Candidatus Limiplasma sp. | reverse complement strand
GTTTTCGCAAACCCAATCTGACGAAAATCTGGCGCAATATCACACAGGCGCTTTAATCAGCGTTTACCTAGGTAAACACTGAATAAATCCCCCCGCACACTGCCGCGCCATATTTTTCCCATCTTGTGCCCGCGAAAGCCTTGACGTAGCGCTGCTACTGCTGCGGCTTGCGCAAACACAACCTGAAAAAAATCTAGCGCGCCATCGCACAGACGCTTTAATCAGCGTTTACTTGGGCCGGAAAGAAACGTTTCCTTCTCTTTTGGGACAAAAGAGAAGGAAAACAAGAGAAACCAACTTTGACTTATCGGGTTTGACGAATAGGATTGTTACTGCGTTGCCTGGGAATCAAAACCACCGCTTTTGCCGGTGGTTTTGATTCTTTCTTTTTTTTGTGATCAAACGATTATATGGTTTCTGCATCCCCTGCCGGTCATGATGTTCCTAAAAATCTCCCAACTCCAGTTCGTTTTGCCCTTCGGGCAAGTACCCATGGGGCACACACTCGCTTTCGTTGCCTCTCTTTTATCCTAAAAGAGAAGTAAGTTAAGCGGTGTAAACGCTAACCGACGGGAAGGCCATGCTGACGCCGGTGTCCTTGGCGGCTTGCAGCACGGCGTGGTTGATGCGGTCTTTGACGGTGAGCATGTCGTAATAGGCGGACTTGTGGGTGCGATAGATGACGCCGACGTTGAGCGAGGAATCGGCAAAGGCGTCAAACCACACCTTGATGCTGTCGTCAATGGTATCGGGATCGTCAATCAGCAGCGCTTCCACGGCGCGGATAAACGCGTGCAGGTTTTCATCCGGCGTGCGGTACTCCAGCCCCACGGTAAAGTGCACGCGGCGCTGGGAACGCTTGGTTTCGTTGTAGACCACGGCGTTGGCCAGGTTGGCGTTTGGCACGGTCACCAGGCTGCCGCCCAGCTGGCGCACCCGCGTGGAGCGCAGGCCCACGCGCTCCACATTGCCCTCCAGGTCGCCGGAGATCACGATGTAATCACCCACGTCAAAGGGCTTGTCCAGCATGATGGAGATGGAGCCGAAGAAATTGCTCAGGCTGTCCTGCGCGGCAAGCGCCACGGCAAGGCTGGAGATGCCAAGCCCGGCCACCAGGCCGGACAGATTGCTCACCCAGCGCGACAGCACGGAGATCGCCGCCAGCACGATCACCGCGACGCGGATACCGCTGATGAGGAAATTGCGCGCCGAGAGGTTGAAACGATCCGGCTTCTTTTTGGCCTTGGCGTCAAAGTACCAGTTGACGGTAACCATCAGCGTGCGGTAGAGCAGCGAGTAGGCCAGGAACAGCAGCAGGGAGGTCAGCGCGCGGTTGATAAATGTGGTCGTGGTATCCGACAGATCGATATAGGGAAGGGCCACCAGCAGCAGGCTGACGAACAGGATGTAGCCCAATAGCTTGGTCAGCCGCTCCAGCAGCTGGGCGGCCTTGTCCGGATTTTTGCGCTTAACGGCGGACAGCATGCCGCGCAGGATAACGGAGGCCAGCGGCCGCTTGATGATAAACATCACAACAATCAGCCCGCAGGCAATCAGCCATGTGGTTAAATCGATGGATGCAAAATATGTCTGTACCTGTTCCATGGTGTGCTCCTTTTGCCCCTGTTTGGATAAACATATCAAAAATCACGCCAAAACGCAAGAAATATCGCAGAAAACGCGCCGCCTTCCGCAATCGTAAAGCATGCAAAAAGCCCTGGCCGCTGGAAACGGTCAGGGCTTCGGCTTGCCCCAAAAGCCCTGTTTGCTTTGTCGTCTGCGCGAAGGCGGGCAGTGGCCGATCGAAACGGTCAGCTTGTGTGCGGGAGCAGAGCGGCGGGATGCCCGATTCGCGGCCGGCTGAATATCGCGGCGCCGGATCAGGACAGCCGCACCAGCGCGCCGCCTTTAATTTCCACGGGCGCGCCCTTGTTGACGCGCACCCACGCGGCGGCGGAGGAGGGATTGTACACAAAGGAATTATCCGCCGCAAACTGCAGGCGGTCGAGCACCTGCATGTAATCGTAAATCTGGATGTTGGTGGCATACCAAGTGTCCGCCTTGCCGCCCACGGTGCGGCAGAAGGTTTCCATCAGGTCCCAGTTGCCGTCGTTGTCAAACTCGTAGCTGTGGCCCCACACGTAGAACAGCTGCAGGTGGATCATCCGCTCCGGCTGGATAAAGCGCTCGGCCATCTCCAGCAGCCGGTGGTTGTGGTGGCAGGTGGCCGTCCATTGCAGGTAATCCGCGGGGAGCTCGAAATTGAAGGTATCGCCCACCACGCGGGAATACACAATGCCCAGCGCCGGCAGCAGGGCGCGGATCTGCGGCGAATGTGAGCCGAAGGGATAGCTCATGCCGCGTACGGGATAGCCGAAGATCGCCTCCAGGTTTTTGCGGTCCTCCAGTACCTCGTCGGCCACGTTGGTCAGCGGCAGGCGGTTGATGGCGGGGTGTGTGGTCGTGTGGCAGGATACCTCGTGGCCCTGATACACGTCGTGTACCTCTTCGGGCTTCAGGTAGCGCTCCGCCTTGCCGAACATGGCCGAGTTCAGGTGGAACGTGCCTTTGATGCCGTAGCGGTTGAAAATCTCAATCAGCCGCTTGTCCTGCCATACACCGTCGTCGTAGCTCATGGTCAGGCATTTGAATTTCCCGTTGGGAAAACAGGTAACTACGGTGTTCATAGTGTCGCCTCCAAAAGATTGATCGGAAACAGCGCGGCTGGCGCCGGTTTCAAGCTCCCGTATATGATAGCATGTTCCTCCACGTTTGGGTAGGCAAATCCGCGCGCGCGGTTTCCGCGCATTTTCCTTGTGCGGCGGGCGTTTGCGGTTGCGCGGCGGCGGCGGGCGTGATATGATATTTTTATATTCGGGAAAAGCGGAGGACGCCTATGAAATACATCCGGCTGCTGCGCGTAAAGCATTATATCAAAAACGGGCTGGTGTTCCTGCCGCTGTTTTTTGCCGTACAGTTTACATCGCTGCACTTGCTGTACCGCACGTTGGCGGCGTTTGGCGTATTTTGCCTGCTGTCGTCCGCGGTGTATGTGCTCAACGATATTCAGGACGCGGAAAAGGACCGCATGCACCCTGTGAAATGCAAGCGGCCGATCGCGTGCGGCGAGGTGAGCGTACGGACCGGGTGGCGGATCTTTGGGGTGCTGCTGGTGTGCGCGGCGGCGCTGGTTTTGCTGCTGCCCGGCGGCGGATGGGCCGTGTGGGCGGTGCCCGCGCTGTTCCTTGCACTGAACGTGGGCTACAGCCTGGGGCTGAAAAACGTCCCGATTTTGGATGTCGCCATCCTCACCTCGGGATTTTTGCTGCGGGTGCTGTACGGCTCGGTCGCCACGGGGATCACCATTTCCGGCTGGCTGTACCTGACGGTGATCGCGATGGCGTTTTACCTGAGCCTGGGCAAGCGCCGCGGCGAGATACCGCAGTACCGGACGGGAAACGATACCCGCCCCGTGATGCGGTATTACAATCAGCGCTTTCTGGATAAGAACATGCTGATGTGCGTTACGCTGGGCATCGTGTTTTACTCGCTGTGGACAGTGGACACGCAGACCATCGAGCGCGTGGGCGGCACGCAGCTGGTGTGGACGGTGCCGCTGGTGATCCTCATCTTTTTCAAGTACAGCATGGACGTGGAAAGCGAAACGTCCGACGGCGACCCCGTGGAAGTGGTGCTCAAGGACAAGCTGCTGCTGGCAATGGTGGCCGCGCTGGGGCTGGCGCTGCTGGCCATCGTGTATTTCTAGGTAAGTAACTATGCAAACGGGGCTGGCGCAGTGTGATTGCTGCGGCAGCCCCGTTTTATGATAGGGCGGTGTTTACGGCACAATCTCCCGGGAATCGTTAAGCAGTGCATCAACAGTAAGGTTCTGGAGCACTGCCGGTGAGACGCCGGCAAAGGCGCGCTCATTTACCAGCTGCATGCCGCTTGATGTAGCTTCGTACACGCGCACGGTGCAGGCCGCGTCGCCGGTGGTGATGGTGCCGGACTGCGTGTCGGGATAGGTGACCAGCGCGGTATAGGTATAGGTCACCAGATATTGCTTATCGTTGGGCGCAATCGTGCGCTGGAGCTCGCGGTCCAGGCTGGTAACGGTTACGGCTGTGGCCGCCGTATGGTACGGCTGCTCGGTGCCGCGCCGCAGGTAGCTAAGCTCCATGCGGCGGGTATCCAGGTTATACCAGCGGGTCCACCACCGCTCGGTTCCGCTGCCGTGCCCCCAGGCCTCGGTCAGCAGATAATTATAACTGTTGGCCATGGTGATAACGGCGGCGGCGGTTTCCTCGCCGTAGCAGTCAAGCAGCACGTCCGTCAGGTGCTCCACGCCCGAGCTGCTGCATAAAAACACAAAACCGTAGCTGCCGTAGCTGCCGCAAAACACCACCACCACCTGCCGGCCGAAATCGTCGTAGCCCTTCCACGTGGTGGCGCCGCTTACAGCGATATCGGTCTGCTCGTCCGAATCAAAGCCGAGGGCCTGCAGCAGCGCCTGATCCTCTTTATGAAAGTCGGCATAGCTCATTTCGATGGGCTTAAAGGGCCGTACCATGTTCAGCGATTGCGCGTTGTGCGGGCAGAGCAGCAGGCCCAGCAGCTCGGCCCCGTCCTGCGCATGGCCGGTGCATGCGATCGATACAATCAGCAGAAACACGATAAGGAACATCCGTTTTTTCATCAGCGGTCAACTCCGATACCATCATATTCAGGCTGTGCTGCGTAACACCTGTATAACGTAACAGAGTGGAAAAATGATCCTGCCGGCAAAAAAACAGCGCGCATGCGAAAGCCTGTGCGCTCAGCCTGTCAAAAAAGCCCAATCTGCTATTGCGGCTCCGCTTGATATACATC
>DAOPIR010000195.1:0-4922 GCA_035399245.1 Candidatus Limiplasma sp. | reverse complement strand
CACAGCGACGAGGCTTTAGCGCTGCGGACACTGGCAAACAGGTTTAAATATTCCCCGTTTTACATGACGCGGAAATTTCGGGAAATCTCGGGCATGACGCTGCGGGAGTACCTGCGGCGGCGCAGGCTCGCCTTTGCGCTCAAAGCGGTGCGCGACAGCGGGCGGGGCTTTTTGGACATCGCGCTGGATTACGGGTTTTCGTCGCAGGAGGCGTTTACGCGGGCGTCCAAAAGCGCATACGGCGTCACGCCGGGCGCGTACCGCAAGCACCCGCGGCCCGTGGTGCTGCGCACCAAGCTCAATCCGTTTGACCGTTACTTATTCGGGCTGGGAGAGATCGGCATGATCAAATCGGCGGACGATGTGAAAGTTTACTTGATCACCATTCCCGCGCACAAGTTTTTGTACGTTCAAAACCGTGAAAGTAACGGGTACTGGGATTTTTGGCAAAAGCAACGCCTGATCCCGGGGCAGGACCACGATACGGTCTGCGGGTTGCTGGACAGCATCAAAGGCAAGCTGGACGACGACGGCGGCAGCGATTCAAACACCGGCGGCGGGCAGCTGATGGCCTACATCAGCGATCCGGCGGGCCGGCTGTGCGCGTGGGGATTCCCGCGCACGGAGTGCTACGGCGTGCGGCTGCCGATGAAATACCGGGGCGAGGTGCCACCGCAGCTGCTGCTGCGGGATATCCCGCAGGCCGAGTATCTGGTGTTCGAGCACGGGCCGTTTGATTACGAGCAGGAAAACCGCAGCGTAGAAGCCGCCGTGGAAACGGCCATGGCGACGTTTGATTTTGCCGGCACCGGCTGCCGCTTTGATACCACCCCGGGGCGCATCCTCTACCTATACTACAATCCGGAACGATTTTTGAAGTACGTCCGGCCGGTGTGCCGCTAGGCAGCAGCACGGGCGTCCGTCAGTTTGACGGACGCCCGTCAGGCCGTTGACAAACTATGTTTGGCAGCGGGATGGCAGCTTGTTCAAAAAGTTCTGGTTTCGCGAAGCCAAGCGTGGCGCGGGTTGAGCGTACCCTGCTGTACGTGATGCCCGCGCCTTCGCGCAAACGACAAAGAAAACAGGGTTTTTTGGGCAAGCTGACGGGCGTCCGTCAGTTTGACGGACGCCCGTTGTTTGTCAATTTATGCTTTTATGTGGAAACAGCCGCTCCGTCAGTCGCACTTTGCCAGCGAGCCGATCGGATCCCAGGGCTTTAACTCGATGGGGGTTTCCTCCAGGGCTTTGAGCTGCTCCGCGGTCAGGTATTTTTTATCGATGACCACCTGATGCGTATAGAGGTTGAACCAATCCTGGCTCATGACGAAGAAGCCCTTTTCGCCGACCTCGTCGCCCCAGCTGTTTTCCACCTTCCATTTTTTGATCCGGCCGTCCTCCACATCCACGGCGATCAGCGCCATGGCGTGGGTGAGGAAGGTCTGGCCGTAGTCCAGCATGTCTTCCTTGGTCATGCTCAGGTCGGTGTTGAGAACCGTATCGTAGTCGTACAGCGCGGTATCCATGATGCCGAGCTTGCGCTCCAGCATCTTGCCCACGTCGCTGCCAAACCACACCGGCGCGCCGGACTGCACCTGCCGCCGTGCCATATCGGCCAGGCTTTCCGCCGGCAGGTTTAAGTACACCACGGGCTTGCCGCCCACCACGTTGCCCAGATATTTCACCGTATAGGTTTTGCCGTAGGGCTTATCCTCCGTGGGCGCGTTGATCACGCTGACATACCGGTCGATAAAGTCCTCACCGACATATTTGGCAAAAAACGCAAGCGGCGTAAGGTTGGCATCCCGATGGTAGGCGTTGTCCTCGTCGCGGTATTCAAAGTTGAAGGTTTCCGGCGGCTCGCCCAGGAAGCAGCACAGCATGCCGTAGATTTCGCTGACCATTTTCTCTTTTTCGGCCAGCACCCGGTCGGCCGCCTCGCCCTGCGCGATCATGCGGCGCAGCGCGGCGCCGTCCTTGCGCAGCTTTTTGAGCAGGATGGCGTTCATCCCCTGCGAATTGCTGCTGTGGAAGGATTCCGGCATCGTGTACTTAGGCACGACGCCGTATTTTTTAATCAGGTTGACCAGCATATCCCACTGGCCGCCGTCCTGCATCAGGCTTTGGAACTGCCACATCACCACGCGGCCATCCTTGGGCTCGGCGGCGGTCTCGATCACGCTTTCCAGAAAATAATTGGCTTTTTCCAGCTTGTCGTAAAACATCATATACGGCTGCGAAAGCTCGAAATTCTTGTCCTTGAAGTCAAGGTTCTGGTGGATGTGATAGCGCAGCACGTTCATCCCGGCGAAGATCCAGCAGCGGCCGCTCTTTTTCTGGTTTGTGATTTCCAGGCTGTCGATCTCATCGGAAAACACCTGGTGCATGCTGATGATGGATTCCTGCTTGCGCGCGGTATTATCAATGCCGTTTAGGATCACGCTGCCGGCGATATTCTTTGCCGGATTTGCGTGATAAGCCTTTTGGGCGCTTTGGAGAAATGGTTTTGCGATCGATCCGTTCGTATTCATCTTTACATTTCCTTTCCAGTAAACTGCTTCGCCTGTCCCCCGTTTTTGCGGGGACCGTTGCTGACAGTATAGGCGTTTTCGCCGGCGTATGTCAACCGGCGCGCCCGCTTGCGGCGATGGTTTCTCCGGCGCGGGGAGGGAAGGGGTCTCCCGTACGCCGGAGAAACGCTCGCCTGTGTTGGCGCCATCCAAGCGCGGAGTCTGTTTCGCGGTTAGAGATGGCTAACTAAAGGTATCCTACTTTGTCCGTTTTGTCAATCCCTTCAAAAATCTTTTGTTTGGCAAACCGCACAAACGCTGTAATTGCGGCTTCCGCATAGTATTATTTCACACCAAGTGTCGTGGGCAAGCTTTACAAATCATGCTATAATACGATTCTCAAGGAGGAGAACATGGCCGATACATCACGCCCAACCGCAAGCCGCTATGAAGTGGACATGACGCAGGGCCCCATCCTGCAGCATTTGGTGCGGTTTTCCATCACCGTGGCGCTGACAAGCCTGCTGCAGCTGCTGTACAACATGGTGGATACTATCGTGGTGGGGCAGTTTGCCGGCAAGGAAGCCTTGGCGGCCGTCGGATCGACCGGCTCGCTGATCAATCTGCTGATTACGCTGTTTGTGGGGCTGTCGGTCGGCGCGAGCATTACGCTGGCCAAGTTCTACGGCGAAGGCAACCAGAAGGCCGTCAGCGATACCGCGCACACCGCCATCGCGCTGTCGATCGTGTGCGGCGTCTTTATCGGCGTGGTAGGCTATTTTCTCACGGAGCCGCTGCTGCTTGCCATGGGCGTGCCCGACGACGTGATCGATCTGGCGACGCTGTACATGCAGCTGTATTTCGTCGGTATTCCGTTTTCGTTTATCAATGTGTTTGGCAGCGCCATCCTGCGCGCGGTGGGCGACACCAAGCGCCCGCTGTATATCCTGCTGGTATCGGGCATCCTCAACGTGGTGCTCAACCTGCTGTTTGTTATTGTGTTCCATATGAGCGTGGCCGGCGTGGCGCTGGGCACGGTGTTTTCATCCATATTATCGGCGTGGCTGGTGCTGCGGGTGCTGATGCACACCGAGGGCGCCATCCGCATCATTCCCAAAAAGCTGACCATCAAACGGTCGGTGTTCAAGTCGATTTCCGTTATCGGCCTGCCGGCCGGGCTGGAGGGCGCGACGTTTGGCATCAGCAATGTGCTGATCCAGGCGGCGGTCAACTCCTTCGGCTCGTTTGCGGTGGCCGGCAACTCCATCAGCGCCAACCTGCAAAGCATTGTGTACGTGTTTATGCAATCCATCAACCAGGGCTGCATGACATTTTCCAGCCAGAATATGGGCGCGCAGAAATACAGGCGCGTGCGCAAATCGCCGCGCTATACCGCGGCGCTGGTCGGCAGCATCAGCCTGCCGCTGTGCCTGCTGATGCTCGCACTTGCCTATCCCCTGTCCTCGGTGTTCAACAACGATCCGCAGGTGCTTTCCTATTCCGTGCTGCGTATGCACTACACCTTTCCGCTATATTTTATCTTCGGCATTATGCAAACCTTCACGTCCCAGCTGCGCGGCATGGGCCACAGCACGCTGCCGATGCTGGTGTCCATCACCGGCATTTCCGGCATCCGCCTGAGCTGGCTGTACACCGTGTTTGCCGCAAACCCGACGCTGGAGGTGCTCTACACAGGCTACCCCGTTTCCTGGGCCGTTACGCTGGTGATCATGTTTGTGTGCTATGTGGTGATTATCCGCAAGGTACCCCGGGAGGATATGGAGATCAAGTGTCGGGCGTAGGCGGAGGGAAACCAGGCAGGTTTTTCACCCCGCAAAACAACCTTATCTATGCGCTGTATAGCGCATATTCTTATATTATGCGCCGTCCGGCGCATAATTGAATATTATATCTGAATTGGCGCATAATCTCTTGACGAAACCTCCTCCGAAGACTATACTCAGCTATATGGGTGGAGGTGATTCTATGTTCAATTTCTTTGATTACACGCCTTTCGTCGTCATCATCGGGGATATAAAGGGCTCCAAAAAGCTGATCAATCGCAACGCTGTTCAAAAGCAACTGCGGGAATTGCTTGGTGCAATCAATCAAACCTTTCAGGCGACCGTCGCTTCCGATTTCAGAATCACGCTCGGCGATGAATTTCAGGGATTGCTGTATTGCGGAAAGCCCGTTGCGCATATTCTTGATCGAATTGAGCGGGAGATGTTTCCCGTGAAAATCCGCTTCGGAATCGGTGTTGGTGAAATCACAACCGATATTCGTTCCTCCACGACCGAAATCGACGGCCCGGCATACAATCTGGCGCGCGACATGATTGATATGCTCAGAGCATCCGAAACGGAAAAGATGGAGCCAAAAACGAATGTGAAAATCGAAATTCAGGGCAATACA
>DAOPIR010000194.1:0-4939 GCA_035399245.1 Candidatus Limiplasma sp. | reverse complement strand
GCCGTTCTTGGGCTGCAACTTAACCATGATACGCAGCTTTTTCTGGTTCATGGGCCAATATTCTTCGCCCCACGGAATAATTTTGAGCTTGGGCATGATTTCATTCCAGAAAATCCGTTTAATTTCAGCCTCCATGGCCACGGTAGGTTCGAAATTCGGATAAAACCGGATGCCCTGCGTTGCCATCTCACCGATCAATCCCTGATAAAGCGTGTATTGCATCTTCTGCTGTTCGTTTACCGCATAATTGACGCGTTCCAGCTTTTCCTTTTGCGATAGGCCGCTGGATAAAAACATATTCCGGTTCGCGCTTAAGCCGCCTTTAAGAATACCCACATAACGCACCTGCATGAATTCATCCAGATTGGAGGTAACGATCCCTAAAAACTTGGCGCGTTCCAAAAGCGGGTTCCGCTGATTTTCAGCTTCTTTTTGCACCCGATGATTAAATTGCAGCCATGTCAATTCTCGATCAAGATACCGTATCTGCTCGGTTCTTTCCTGATAGCATTGATTCATACAAAGGCGTCCTCCGTGTACAACACATTGCGGGATGATGCGCATGAGGGAACAGCGCGGTTGACTTTGATTATATCACAGATTACAAAAGCGTTACAAGCATTGGATAAACCGGCTGCCAGCTTTACAAAACCTACCGTGCATGCTACATTATGGACAATGATCGTTTGATTCTATCAACAATAAGAAAGGATACTGCATCCAATGAGAAAGCTCATGTCTATATTGCTGATACTCGTTGCCATGTTGCCGTTAAGCATGGCGTATGCCGAGGATACGGATCCGTCGCTAAAGGATTTCTATGCCGATTATTTCGACTTTGGCAGCGCGGTAAGCAATCGGGAGGTTCGTGATTCGGATTTTTTATCCTTTGTAACCGCGCAATATTCTATTATTACGCCGGAGAACGCCCTCAAGCCTGAAAATGTATTGGATATTGCCGGCTCCGCGGCAGCCGCTAAAGAGGATCAGGGCAGCGTCGCCGTCAGTTTTCAATCCGTTGAGCCGCTGCTGGATTTTGCACAGGCAAACGGGATCAAAGTCCACGGGCACGTGCTGTTTTGGCACAGCCAGACGCCGGACGCGTTTTTCCACGAATCCTACAGCGTATCCGAGCCATTTGTTACCCGCGAAGTAATGCTTGCGCGTATGGAAAACTATGTGCGCCTGGTCATGGAATACATGCAGGATTACTATTCGGGGGTAATCGTGTCCTGGGATGTGGTCAACGAAGCAATTGACGATGCTACGGGCAAGCTTCGCCAAAGCAACTGGACAACGGTCGTCGGCGACGATTTTGTCATGCAGGCATTTCGTTTTGCCAGGCAGTACGCGCCGGAGGGCACGCTATTGTTTTATAATGATTATTCCACGCCCTATGAGCCGAAGCAAAGCGGTATTCTGGAATTGCTGGATATGCTGATCGCCGATGGCCTCGTGGATGGCTGCGGTATGCAATGCCATTATCAGCTGACCACGCCCGCCGTGAAAAAGGTTGAGCTTGCAATCCGCAAGATTATTGATAAGGGCTTGCTCGTACGCATCAGTGAAATGGACATCATGGCGGACGATAATTCGGATGCACAGTTTCAGCAGCAGGCCGAACGTTATGCGGACTTAATGAGTGTTTTTCTTCGTTATTCCGACAGTATTATCGCCGTGCAGACCTGGGGCACCAAGGATAGCCTAAGCTGGAAATCCGGAAGCTATCCGTTGTTGTTCAAAGGCGACGGAACCCCAAAACCCGCCTTCTATTCCCTGACCGATCCGGCCATTCTGCCATAATTATCTTGACTTCTGCGGCAAAACAACGAATAATAGGTTGCACCTTGCAGATTTGAAGGAGAGGTTTCATGCGGCACGTAATCACGGAAGTACAGGAAGGCTCTGTTGCTAAACGGCACGGCCTTCGTGCCGGAGATATCCTCCTGCAAATCAACGGCGAAACCATTCAGGACGAAATCGATTATCAGGCGTTGAGCGCCCAGCCAAAGGTAGCGTTGACTGTGGAACGGGACGGGGAAACGAAAACCGTTTTACTTGACAAGGAGGATTGGGAACCCATTGGGCTGCGCTTTGGGGACAGCATGACGCTGAAGCCCAGGCCCTGCCATAACAACTGCATGTTCTGCTTTGTGGATCAGCTTCCTCCCAAGATGCGTTCCACGCTGTATATCAAGGATGACGACTGGCGTTTTTCCCTGATGATGGGCAACTACATCACCCTGACCAATGTGGATGAAACCGAATTTCAGCGAATTCTCACACGGCACGCTTCCCCGCTGTATATCAGCGTCCACTCTACCAATCCCCAGCTGCGCCAACGCCTGATGAACAACCGGTTTGCCGGCGATATCATGCAGCGGCTGACCCGGCTAAAGAACGGCGGTATCCGGTTTCACACCCAGATCGTTTGCTGTCCCGGCATTAACGACGGCGAAGAGCTGATGCAGACGCTGGAGGATCTCGCTTCGCTCGCACCGGCGGCATGCTCTGTTGCTATTGTCCCCGTCGGGCTGACCAAGTTCCGCGATCATCTGCCCAAGCTTACCCTGTTTAACGCAGCGTCCGCCAAAGACCTGCTGGAGCAGATCAAACCGTTTCAGGAGCGCTGCCGAAAAACAATGGGAACATCGTTTGCGTTTCCTTCTGACGAGTTTTACTGCCTGAGCGGGGAGCCCATTCCGCCCGCCGCATGGTACGAGGACTATCCGCAGATCGAAAACGGTGTCGGTATGCTGCGTCAGTTTGAAGAGCAGATGCGGGAAGCCGAAGAGGATGACGACGGCAGCCCGGTTTCCCCTAAAACCTATGTCATCGGCACCGGCGTAAGCGCCGCTTCGCATATCAAACGCATGTGCAGTCTGTTTGAGCCACAAGCCGTCACCACGCATGTCGTCACCATCCAAAACCACTTCTTTGGGGAGACAATCACCGTTTCCGGCCTATTGACGGGCGAGGATATTCTTTCCCAGCTTCCCACTGAACTGCTGCAGGGTGCGGACGCGCTGTTCCTCAGTGCAAACATGCTGCGCCATGAGCGCGATATGTTTCTGTGCAACATGACGGTGGAAGAATTCCAAAACCGCGTTCCCGTTCCTGTTCATTTCTTCGAAGACGGATATGAGTTTTATAACGCATTACACGACCGATAAGGAGCTACAGCTATGCCAAAGCCGCTTGTGGCCATCGTAGGCCGCCCCAACGTGGGCAAATCGACTTTCTTCAATAAAATTGCCGGAAAGCGCATCTCCATTGTGGAAGACACTCCCGGCGTAACGCGCGACCGCATCTATGCCGATACCGACTGGATGGGCCGGTATTTTACACTGGTGGATACCGGCGGCCTCGACCTGCACAGCGACGACGTCATGCTGACGGAAATGCGTCATCAGGCGCAAATCGCCATGGACACGGCGGATGTAATCTGCCTGTTTTGTGACGGCCGCGTGGGCCTGACGACCGAGGATGAAGAGGTTGCGTCGATGCTTCGCAAAACACGAAAGCCGATTCTGCTGGTCGTCAATAAAATCGACCATACCAACCAAAACGATGCCCTGTACGAGTATTACAGCCTCGGGCTGGGCGATCCCATCCCCGTTTCCAGCACCAATATGCTGGGGCTGGGCGATCTGCTGGAGGAAATCGTGCACCGGCTCCCGCCGCCTGACGATGATGAGCAGGATGAAAACAGCAAGGTTATCCAGCTGGCGCTGGTTGGACGGCCGAACGTCGGCAAAAGCTCGCTGTGCAATCGCATCCTCGCAGAAGAGCGCACCATGGTGTCCGATATCCCGGGTACGACACGTGACGCGATCGATTCCGCTTTTAAGGACGAAGACGGTACGATGTTCAACATCATTGATACCGCCGGTATGCGCAAGAAAAAGGCGATCGAGGACGAAAGCCTTGAAAAATACAGCGTGCTGCGCACCATCGCAGCCATAGATCGATGCGACGTGGTGCTGCTGATGATCGACGCACAGGAAGGCGTAACCGAGCAAGATACAAAAATCGCCGGTTTAATCCTGGACGCCGGTAAAGCGGTGATTGTGGCCGTAAACAAGTGGGACCTGATCGAAAAAGAAACCAATACCATGGCAAACATGGAAAAGGAAATTCTTCGCGACCTGAAGTTTATGAGCTATGTCCCTGTGCTGTTCCTCTCCGCGCTCACCGGAAAGCGTGTAAACACCGTGTTGGGCAAAGTAAAGGAAGTCGAAGAAAACTACCGCCGCCGCATTCCCACCGGCGTATTGAACGAATCGCTGGCCGACGCGCAGATGAGCTTACAGCCGCCCATTCAAGGTGGCCGGAAGCTGAAAATCTATTACGCAACGCAGCAGTCCGTATGTCCGCCAACTTTTGTATTTTTCATTAACGACAAAGAGCTGATGCACTTTGCCTATCAGCGCTATCTTGAAAACCATCTGCGCAAAAGCTTTTCGTTTACCGGTACGCCCATCCGCTTTTATCTGCGGGAAAAGGAAAAGGATAAGCTGTAGCGCCTATATCAGCTTGCGCACCCACCGCAGCTTGCGCAGCAGCCATATTACCAGCAGTGCCGCGGCAAACACGCCGATTTCCCACAGCAGCACCGCCGTAAACGAATGGATACTTTGGCTGAGCGGAACAAACAAGCTGTTTTGAGTCTGCTCGATGATGAAATCCTGAATTAGATAAATACCAAATGCACAGCCGCCGAGCGTTTGCAGGCGGTTTTTGCTTGGTTTACCGGACGCATTGATCGTATTCTTTGCCAGCATCATGACCGCGCCTGCACACAGGATGATAAAGATAGAAGGCGCGGTTCTGTCGTCCATAAACCAATAGCTGCCGGCTCCGTTGATTTTGATATACTCCCCATAGGTCAGCAGTGCGGAGGCCGCAAGCGACAGCACGGTCACTGTAACGCAGAGGT
>DAOPIR010000193.1:0-5042 GCA_035399245.1 Candidatus Limiplasma sp. | reverse complement strand
GCGATCCAGCCGGTGCACCAATCCCAGATACACGTCTCCCGGTTTGTTGTACTTTTCTTTCAGGTAGGCTTTCGCCATATCCGCCAGGCAGGGGTCGCCCGTGGCGTCGCCCTGGGTGAGCAGGTTCGGCGGTTTTTCGACAATCAGCAGGTGATTGTCCTCATAGATCACATTAAGCATCGGGCGTCCATCGCGCGGTAGCGCCGCAGGGCAGCACCCCGCCGGTAGTCACCTTCAGGGCCAGCTCTTCCGCTTCCACCGTGCCGCGATTGCCGATGCAGCGCTGCACAATGTTGCCCAGCACGCTTGCGGCAAAGCCCGTAGTATAGCCGTTGATCAGGTAAAACAGGGGCGTATCGCTCAACGCCTGTGTGCACAGCTCCGCCAGCCCATACAGCTCGTTTTCCAGCTTCCACACCTCGCCGCCGGGCCCGCGCCCATAGCTGGGCGGGTCCATCAGGATGCCATCGTAATGGTTGCCGCGGCGGATTTCCCGCGCCACAAACGCCTTGGCATCTTCGATAATGAAGCGGGTGTTCTTTTCCGCTATACCGGAAAGGTCACGGTTTTCCTTCGCCCACTGGGTCATGCCCTTGGCGGCGTCCACATGGGTCACATGCGCGCCCGCGGCGGCGCAGGCGACTGTCGCCCCGCCGGTGTAGGCAAACAGATTGAGGATCATCGGCTGTTTTTTCGCTTTTTTAATCTGCTCGCGCATATACAGCCAGTTTACCGCCTGTTCGGGAAACAGCCCCGTATGCTTGAAACCCGTGGGGCGCACATAGAATTTAAGGTCGTCAAACGCGAGCACCCAGCGCTCGGGCAGCTTACGGTAGAATTGCCATTCTCCGCCGCCTGTGGACGATCGCACATAGCGGGCGTCGGCTTTTTTCCACAGCGCCGGATCGGCCTTGGGCCAGATCACCTGCGGATCGGGACGGCAAAGCACGACATCCTTCCATCGCTCCAGCTTTTCGCCGTCGCCGGTATCTAGGACTTCGTAGTCACGCCATTGGTCACAAAGAAACATGATTGGCCCCCTTTGGGGTTAATGAGGAATGAGGAATGAGGAATGCATCGTAAGTGAGTGTGTGCCCAGTGGGCACTTCAGCGAAGCCGAAAACGAGCTGGAGATGGGAGGTTTTACAGAGCACAGTGACCGGTAGGAAGCTGTGCGACAATAAAACCGAGTGGACGGTGCGGTTGCTGCGCAACCGATTGATTAGGCTTTTTTGACGCCCAGCACGGCAGTTTTTCCGTTGATATCCCATTCCTGTGTTTTATAGGATTCGGCAAGCGAGGGCGTAAGTTCCTTTGCCAGCACGCTTTGCATGATGAATTCTTTGCCCTCTTCGATCGCGGCGGAGAGCTCCTGATCGGCTTGGTAGCAGACGAGGATGCGGTCGGTCACGTCGAAATCGGCTTCCTTGCGCATGGTTTGCAGCTTGGAGATCACCTCGCGCTGGTAGCCCTCGGCGATCAGCTCCGGCGTCAGGTTGCAGTCCAGCACCACGGTCACTTCGCCGTCGATCTGGGAGGCAAAGCCTTCCTTATGTACGGCTTCGGTGAGCACGTCGTCCTTATCAAGCACAACCTTCGTGCCGTCAAGTTCAAACTCCACAAGGTTTCCGGCATTGAAGGCGTCTACCACCTCATTGCCGTCCGCCTGTTTCAGCCATGCGCCGATCTTGCCCAGCAGCTTTCCGTACTTCGGGCCGAGGGTGCGCATCTGCGGTTTGAGATTATAGGTGGTAAAGGCGCGGGCATCGTCGGTAAACACGACCTTCTTCACATTCAGCTCGTCGGCGGCGAGGGAAATAAACGCATCCTCCAGCTTGACGCCCTTGACATACATCGCCTTGAGCGGCTGGCGCACCTTGAGGCTGGACTCGTTGCGGCACGCGCGGCCGAGGCTTACGATCTCCAGCAGCGACGCCATCTGTGTATTCAGGTTTTCGTCGATCAGGCTCTCGTCGGCGGTCGGGAAGCGGGTAAGGTGGATGCTCTCAGGCGCGGATTGATCTACCGAGCGCACAAGATTTTGATAGATATCCTCCGAGATAAACGGCACAAACGGCGCAATCACCTTAGCCAGCGTAACCAGCACGTTATACAGCGTAACAAACGCGGCTTCCTTGGTGCCGTCCATGCCCTTGCCCCAGAAGCGCTCGCGCCCGCGGCGGATATACCAGTTGGAAAGATCATCCACAAAGGCGGCGATTGCCGTTGCCGGCTCGGTAAAGCGGTAGTTGGTCAGGTCATCATCCACCTGCTTGATCAGCTGGTTGAGGCGGCTCAAGATCCACTTGTCCATCAGGGTCAGCTCGACGTTCTCCATCGGATGGTCCTTGGGATCAAAGTCGTCGATATTGGCATAGAGCACAAAGAACGCATAGGCGTTTTGCAGCGTGGACAGGAACTTGCGGCGGCCTTCGTTAACGGCCTTGTCCGAGTAGCGCGAGGGCAGCCACGGCGCGCTGGTGGTGTAGAAATACCAGCGTACGGCGTCGGCGCCATGCTTGTCCAGCGCCTCCCACGGATCGACTACGTTGCCCAGGTGCTTGGACATTTTCTTGCCGTTTTCGTCCTGCACATGCCCCAACACCAGACAGTTTTTAAAGGAAGCCTGGTCAAACAGCAGCGTGCTGATCGCCAGCAGCGTGTAGAACCATCCGCGCGTCTGGTCCACCGCTTCGCAGATGAAATCGGCGGGGAAACGCTCGGTAAAGGTTTCGTTGTTTTCAAAGGGATAGTGCCATTGCGCAAACGGCATGGAGCCCGAATCGTACCAGCAGTCGATTACCTCGGGTACGCGGTTCATGGGCTTGCCGCACACGGGGCAGGTGATTTCCACATTGTCGATGAACGGACGGTGCAGCTCCAGGTTTTCATCCACGGGTGCGGTCGCCATCTCCATAAGCTCCTTACGGCTGCCGATTACATGCTGATGTCCGTCCTCGCAGATCCACATCGGCAGCGGCGTGCCCCAGTAACGCTCGCGCGACAGGCCCCAGTCCACCACGTTGTCCACAAAGTTGCCCATGCGGCCTTCCTTGATGTTGTCGGGCACCCAGTTCACGGAGCGGTTGTTTTTCACTAACTCGTCATGCACTTTGGTCATGGCGATAAACCACGTGGAGCGCGCGTAATACAACAGCGCGGTGTTGCAGCGCCAACAGAACGGATAGTTATGCGTAAAGGGCACAGCGGCAAACAGCAAGCCCTTTTCCTTCAAATCGGCAATGATCATGGGATCGGCTTTTTTCGCGTCCACACCGGCCCAGGTTGTGCCCTGCACAAACTTGCCCTGCGCGTTGACCAGCTGCACAAACGGCAGGTTATATGCCTTGCCGATGCGCGCGTCGTCCTCACCAAAGGCAGGCGCGGTATGCACGATACCTGTGCCGTCTGTAAGCGTAACATAATCGTCGGAAACCACATACCAGCCCTTTTCGCGGGGATAGGTCACGCCGTCGAAGCGGTACAGCGGCTCGTATTCCATGCCTTCCAGCTGGGCGCCTTTCACGGTTTTGAGCACCTTACCCTCGGCGGCATGCTCGCCAAACACCGTGTTCACCAGCGCTTCGGCCAAGATCATGGTTTCGCCGTGCACTGCAAACTCCACATAGTTTTCCTTGGCGTTTACGCACACGGCCACGTTGGAGGGCAGCGTCCACGGCGTGGTCGTCCACGCGAGGATGTAGGTGTTCTCGCGTCCCTTTACCGGAAAGCGCACGATCACGGAATCCTCCGTCACCTCCTGATAGCCCTGCGCGACCTCGTGGCTGGAAAGCGCGGTACCGCAGCGCGGGCAATAGGGTACAACCTTAAAGCCCTTGTACAGCAAACCTTTTTCCCAGATCTTTTTCAGGCTCCACCAGATGCTCTCGATATATTCATCATGGTATGTGATGTACGGGTTTTCCATGTCCGCCCAGAATGCCACACGGTCGGACATGTCCTCCCATTCCTTCTGGTACTTCCATACGCTTTCCTTGCACTTTTTGATAAACGGCTCGATGCCGTAATGCTCGATCTCGTCCTTACCGTCCAGCTTCAGTTCACGCTCTACCTCCAGCTCTACGGGCAGGCCATGGGTATCCCAGCCGGCTTTGCGCAGCACATCCTGCCCTTTCATGGCATGAAAGCGCGGAATCAAATCCTTAAACGCACGGGTTTCGATATGGCCGATATGCGGGCGGCCGTTGGCCGTGGGCGGGCCATCGAAAAACGTAAAGCGCTCGTTGCCCTGATTCACTTCAAAGGACTTGCGGATAATGTCGTTTTCCTTCCAAAACTCGATCACCTTTTTTTCGCGGCTGACAAAATCCATATCCGTTGAAACTTTCTGATACATGCTGCTCCTCCTACAAAATAAACCGCCCTGCATATACAGGACGGAAGTATAATCCGCGGTACCACCCGTGTTGGCAGCCATGGCTGCCCTCTTTAATGCCCTGTAACGGGAGCGCCCGATCCGCCCTGAAACCCTTCAGGCGGATAGCTCCGAGGTGATCCGACGTATCTTTGTTCCGCCCGGCTTACACTGTCCCGGGTTCGCTTTGGAACCGTAACGCACGTCCGTCCTCATCATCGCAAACATAAGTGAAAGCATGTGTAACTACACACGCTTTCACATTATAAGCATGAAATTCGAAATTGTAAAGGGTTTCCCCTACATCTCGTCGTTTTCTTTGAGCTGCTTGTCAAAGAGGCTCTTATGCTCCTCCAGCATTTTCAGGAAGCTTTCCTTAAAGTTCTGGGCAGCCTCACGCAGCGACGCATATTCCTGCTCGATACGCTCTTTTTCCGCGCGCGCGCCTTCGGTGATCTCCTCGGCGTCCAGCTTGGCCTTTTCGACCGTTTCCTCGGCCTTCTGGTTGGCGCTTTCCACAGCATCGTCAGCCAGCTTCTGCGCGTTGAGCAGAATGGCTTCCAGCGTTTCGGAGGTCTTGGCCACGGGAGACGGCTGGGCAACCGGAGCGGGCGCCGCGTATGCAGGCTCTGCCGGTGCGGGCTGCGCCGGCTGTGCGGCATGTTTT
>DAOPIR010000192.1:0-5188 GCA_035399245.1 Candidatus Limiplasma sp. | reverse complement strand
CACGCCCGCGCCTTCTTCTACACCAGCGCCGTAACCGGCATTTAATCGCTGATAATTAAAAAGGCTTGCCCTGCTTACAATCAGCATGGCAAGCCTTTTTAATCTTGCTTATTGCTTTTGTCCGCACTCCGGACAGAACTTGGCGTTCGCTTCCAGCTTGGCGCCGCAGTTGGAGCAGGTCTTCTGCTGCGGTGCTTGCGGCGCTCCGCATTCGGGGCAGAACTTGCTGCCCTGCGGAATTTGTTTGCCGCAGGCTACACATGCCACAGCAGCGGGCTGTGCCGGTTGTGCAGGCTGCGCTGATTGTTGATTGGCGGCGTTCATGCTCTGGGCAAACATCTGGCCCATAGCTGCGCCTGCGCCCATGCCCACGCCCATGCCTGCCATACCGCCATTAGGGTTGTTGGCGGCTTCCCGCATCGCCTCGGCTGCCTGATACTGGGTATACTTGTTCAGATCACCGGCAACGCCCATGGAGGTGCGCTTGTCGATGGCTTTTTCCACATCCTCCGGCAGGCTGATGTTTTCAATGATGAAGCTGGTCAGCGTCAGGCCAAGCGCTTCCACTTGGGGATTGAGCGCTTTTTGCACGAACGCGCTCAGCTCCTGATAGTTGGCGGCCATGTCCAGCGCGGGGATCTTGCTCTCAGCTATCGCGTCGCTGAGGCCGGAGATCAGCGTACGCTTGATCTGCCCTTCCACGTCTTCCACGGTGAACATGCTGCTGGTGCCGAACACTTCTTTAAGGAACACTTCCGAATCCTTTACACGGAACGCAAAGATACCAAATGCACGGATGCGGATCATGCCAAACTCGGCGTCACGCATCATAACGGGATTGCTGGTTCCCCATTTACAATCCAGAAACTGTTTGGTATTGATGAAGTAAACATCCGACTTGAACGGGGAGTTAAATCCGAACTTCCACGCCTTGAGCGCCGTCATGATCGGCATATTGCTGGTTGTAAGCTCATAACGGCCGGGCTCAAATATATCGGCCAGCTGGCCCTCGTTGACAAACACGGCAACCTGGCTTTCGCGCACGGTAAGCTGCGCACCCATCATGATCTCTTTGCCGTTCATGTCATAACGGTATACCATGGTGTTCTTGGTGCTGTCTTTCCATTCAATTACATCAACCAGTTGGCTCGTAACGATCTTTTTAAACAATCCCATGTTATTTATCCTCCTGTTTTTCATCACACCAGGGACAGTCCGCTGCGAAATCCACCAATCCGTTTAATACTTTCATCTCTGACAAGCTCATCGATAATCCCAGATAGTGCTCGATCTGCTCTATCGTTTCTTCAATATAGGAACGCGCCATGGCTTCTGCCTGTGGGTTGCCTTCGGTTTCCGGCTTCGGGCTGAATACGACGCGAACCTCTTCGGGCGAAACAACCGCGATATGGATATTCATATGCTCGTATTCTTCGCCAAAGAAATTACGCAGCGCAGTTGCCAGCCGTTCGCTGCCATAGTGCCAGCGCTCGGTGATGAACATATCCCCCTGCGGAATGCTGATCCGTGCAAATATACAAGGCTTCTCGGGATCATCGGAGCAGCGGTACAGCCGCTGCTGCTTAAGAATTTCCGGTTTAGACGATGCCAGACGGGAAAGCAGATACTTCATCCAGCGTTCCCGGGCCTGCGCAAAGTTTGCGGCCTCGTCATAATCATCGTTGGAATTATCCGTATGGATCTGGTTGAGCAGCAGTTCAACCTCACGGAGAATTGCAAGCTGCTCTTGCGCATCATCCACGACTTTGAATATCGGGATCTGCGGCTGATTGGCATCCATCCAGTCTTCCAGTTCGGCAAAGCCTTCATCAATACCGATTGCATCGGTATGGTGCCTGTCCATGCAATCAACTGCATCCGCAAATGATATACGAATCCTCGGCGGCTTGAACCCCATTGTTTCCCAACCGTTAATCTCGTTGAAAACCTTTTCTATCTTCGGTGACTTCGTTACAATCAGGAGCCTATACACAAATGCCAACCTCCAATAGTCCATAATTTACATCTATTATAATCAATAATCGAAAATATTTCAATCGATTCCCAAGATTGATACACAAGCATACTGCCGTAATACGATTTGTATGGGATTGCGGATCTTGTTTCTTGCAAGATTCGCTCGTTCTGCTATAATACTTACAGCAAAAACAGATTACAGAAAGGTGTTCAAACATATGAAGAATCCGACCTTTACCATTACCATGGAAAATAACGATATCATGACCGGAGAGCTGTACCCCGATGTAGCGCCGCAATCCGCAGGCAATTTCATTGCGCTGGCAAACAGCGGATATTACGACGGCCTTACCTTTCATCGCTGCATCCCGGGATTTATGATCCAGGGCGGCTGCCCGCAGGGTACGGGTACCGGCGGCCCCGGCTATTCCATCAAAGGTGAATTTGCGCAAAACGGTCATCCGAATGCCATAAAACATACCTATGGCGTGCTGAGCATGGCACGCAGCATGATGATGGACAGCGCCGGTTCGCAGTTTTTTATCATGACGAGCGATAGTCCGCATCTGGACGGCGCTTACGCGGCCTTTGGCAAAGTGCTCGACGGCATGGAAGCCGCCGACCGCATTGTAAATACCCGTACGGATATGCGGGATAAACCGGTCACACCGCAGGTAGTCCGTACCATTCGCGTAGAAACATACGGGGAGAATTATCCTTTCAAAAAGTTATAAATCTCTCCCGTTTTCGAAAGGAGCAGTACATGAATATCAAACGTGAGCTTCGTGTGCTGGAATTTGATAAAATCAGGGAAAAACTCGCTGCTTTCAGCGTTACGCCGCTTGGCGCTTCGCTTTGTTTGCGTTTACTGCCCGAGGACGATTTTAATCAGGTCAAGCACGCACTTGAGGAAACCCAGGAAGCCGTGGTGATGTGTGCGCATACCGGCGGCAATCCGATCCATTCCTTTGACGATGTTACCGACGAACTGCAGCTGGCCAAAAAAGGCGCTATGCTCTCACCGCGCTCCCTGCTGCATATTGCAAACTGTATGGCGGCCGCACGCGCCGCCAGAGCATTGCTTCAAAAGGATACGCAGCGCACGCCGATCCTCTCCTCCCTTTCCTCACTGATTACTGTCAACCAGGGGCTGGAGCAGGAGATCACCGATGCCATCATTGGAGAAGAGGAAATTGCCGACCGTGCCTCGGCGGAGTTGATGCAGATTCGCAAAAAGATCCGTGTGGTTAACGATCGTGTACGGGAAAAGCTCAACAGCATTGTCCACGGTTCAAGCCATGCCAAGTACCTTCAGGAAGCGATTATCACCATGCGCAACGGCCGTTATTGCGTGCCTGTGAAGGCCGAATACCGCAGCAATATGCCGGGCTTGGTGCACGACCAGAGTTCCACCGGCGCTACGCTGTTTGTGGAACCGTTAAGCGTAGTGGAGCTTGGCAACGATCTCAAGCAGCTGCAGGCACAGGAGCAAAAGGAAATTGCCCGTATCTTACAGGCACTTACCGACCAGGTGGGCACGGTTGCCGATGAGCTTTCCGACAATATCGGGTTTCTGGCACGGATAGACTTTGCGTTTGCCAAGGCTGTGTTTGCCAATGAAATGGATGCCGTTATGCCGGAAATCAATCATGAGGGATATATGGATATCGTCCGCGGCCGGCATCCGTTGTTGGATCCCAAAACGGTCGTTCCCTGCAACATACATATCGGCAGGGAGTTTACCACACTGATTATTACCGGCCCGAATACCGGCGGTAAAACCGTGACGCTGAAAACCGTAGGCCTGTTTACGCTGATGATGCAGGCCGGTCTGCACGTGCCGGCCGAGCAGGGAACGAGGCTTGCCGTATTTGATCATGTGTACGCCGATATCGGGGACGAGCAATCCATCGAGCAGTCCTTATCCACGTTTTCCGGCCATATGACCAATATCGTGGAGATTCTGGGCCAGGTAGAAGCAAATGATCTGGCGCTGTTTGACGAGCTGGGCGCGGGAACCGATCCCACAGAAGGTGCTGCGCTTGCGCAGACAATTTTGTCTTATCTGCTCAGCCGCTCCATCCGCACGATGGCCACGACGCATTACAGCGAGCTGAAAGCCTTTGCGCTGACTACGACGGGCGTGGAAAACGCCAGCGTGGAATTTGATATCGAGACCCTGCGCCCGACATATCGCCTCTCCATCGGTATCCCCGGCAAAAGCAATGCCTTTGAAATCAGCCAGAAGCTCGGCTTATCCAAAGCGTTGATCGAAGACGCAAAAACGCTGCTTTCCAAAAATGATATTCGTTTTGAAGATGTTATCGCCAATGCCGAGTACCACCGTAACATTGCCGAAAAGGAACGCGTAATTGCTGAAAAGACACGGCAGGAAACCATCCGCCTGCGCGATGAAGCCGAAGCGCTCCGCAACGAAATTGAAGAAAAGAAACGTACCAATATCCGCCGTTCCAAGGACGACGCCAAACGAATTCTTGAAAACGCGCGTTCCGAAGCCGAAGCAATTCTGTCCGATGTAAAACAGATGCGCAAGGATGCCTCTTCTCCCGATGCGGAGGCGATCGCCATCCGAAAACGCCTCAACGACGGGATTGACAAGTTAAGCGAAGAACTCAGCCAAAAGAGCACCTCCATGCACAAAGCGCCAAAGACCGTCCGCGTGGGCGAGCATGTGGAGATTGTACACCTGAACACGAAGGGAACCGTTTTAACCCCGCCCAACGGGAAAGGCGAAGTGGAAATCCAGGCTGGTATTCTCAAAATGAAAGTGCATATCAGCCAGCTGCGTTTGCTGGAGCCCAAAAAGGAGAATAAGACGACCGTCACAGCCAAAACCGGCGCATTAACCCGCAATGTGCCTCTGGAGATCGACGTTCGCGGGCAAGCGATCGACGAAGCGCTGCCGGAAATTGACCGCTATCTTGACGAAGCCATGCTCGCAGGCCTGCATGAGGTGAGCATTATCCACGGAAAAGGCACCGGTGTTCTGCGCGCCGGCGTACAGAAGCACCTGAAAAAACACATGAATGTAAAAAGTTACCGCCTGGGTATCTATGGTGAAGGAGAAGACGGGGTTACTGTTGTAACTCTAAAATGACTGCCACTATGGTAAAGGAGTTTCAATGATGGATTCTCAAACCATTCTCTTGATTGATGACGATCAGAACGTAAGCCACCTGATTCGGCTCTA
>DAOPIR010000191.1:0-5193 GCA_035399245.1 Candidatus Limiplasma sp. | reverse complement strand
ATGAAAATCCCTTGATGATTGTCAACGCGTTTTTACTGCTGTTTGCGGCCGATAACGGCTATCGGCCGCGCCTGAACCACTGTGTGTACTGCCAGAAAGAGATATCGCCCGCACAGGGCGCCTATTTCGATATTATCGAGGGCGGCATCTGCTGCCGCGGATGCGCCAAGGGTGCGCTGATGCGGCTTTCCGCCAAGCAGCTGCAGTGGATGCGCGATGTGCTGGTGGATGGATTCGATACGCCTGCGATTGATGACGACAAAACCCTGTTTGAAGTACTGCGTCGATATGTGGAATCAAGGCTCGAAACCACGATAAAGTCCAGCAAGTTTTTGCCGTAACGTAGCGCTCGCGGCTGGAGATTCCGGCTGCGAGCGTATTTTTTATTTTCTGGGCAAAGCCAATTGAATGCCGCGGTTAAAGATGATACCGCTTATACTCGCCAGGGGAAACCCCCATTGCTTGCTTGAAAGCCCGGTAGAACTGCGTGGAATCGCTGTAGCCCACACGGCAGGCGATTTCGTAAATCTTCAGGTTAGTATTCGTCATCAGCTCTACGGCCTTTTTTATGCGCACCTTGCGCAGATGATCACTGAAGGTTTCTCCGGATTTGCTGCTGTACAGCGAACTCAGGTAATTGGGATGCAGGCCTAGTCGTTCCGAGATCTCCGTAAGCCGCAGATTGCTTTGATAGTTGTTTTCAATGTAATCCTTGGTCTTCTGAATGGCATATTCGTCTTTGGACAGCAGCCGTTCGTTCAGTGCGTCTATATATACATGGGTGAGGCTCAGGAAGTTTTTTTTCATATAGGACAAGGTGGTCGCCTCCCGCAGCATATGCACGATATCCTTGTCCGTGAACTTATACTTGCCAATGATGCCGATGAAGTCCTTATTCTTGTTCATCAGCGTGTACTCCAGGGAGACAAACAGCTGCCGTACGCTCTCCACCTCGGGGCAGGCAAGTGCTACTTGGCGGAACAGGTCCAAGATGGCCTGGTCGGCATTCTTCACATCCCGGGCTGCGATGGCTTCGATCGCAGCTTCCACCTCCCGCGAGAACGGAAACGGGGACGGCTCCTCCGGCGGGTCTTCCTCAACGTCGTAAAAATACTGTTCCAGGCATGTGAGCGCTTCAGCATAGGCCGCAGATACCCGGTCCGCCAGATAGTCTGAGCGACTGATCCCATAGCGGAAATCCTGACCGGAAATAGCGTGGGACAGATTTGCAGACAGCCCTTTGGCCGCCTCTTCCGGTAAGAAAACCAGCATGACGAACAGCTGCTTATATTCGCCCTGTATCAGGCATGCGGGCGGAGATGATACGCAGGCATCCAGCAGGGAGATCCCTGTCAGAAAGGCGGCCTGCTTATCCATGTCGCTGACGGTTCCCTTGCCAAAGGAATCCAACAACACTGCGATAACCCGGCTGCTTTTGGGCATTTCCTTTTGCCGGAGCAGCTCGGCGGCGGCACCCTGTATCGTCAGAACCCGCTCTACGGAAGCCTGCTGGGCATACACATCCCTCAGCACATCCTGCTTTCCAAATTGCCGGGTACTCAGCTTGCCCATCCGCGCGGCAATGCGGGCGCGGCACTCTGTGTAGACGGCCTTCAGACTGGGCTCACAAACCGGCTTGATAATATAATCGGACGCGCCAAGCTTCATGGCGCTGCGCACAAATTCGTAATCGTCAAAACCGCTGACGACGACGACCTCGCCCCGGTATTCCATTTCCGACAGCTTGCGCATCAGTTCGATACCGCCGAGCACCGGCATCTTGATATCCAGAAAGATGATGCCGATGCAGGCGGAACATACCTTTTCCAGCGCTTCGCTGCCGTTTCCCGCCGTGTGCACGGTCGGACAGTCGTCAAAGCCCCGGATCATACACGAAAGACCTTCCCGTATGGTCGGGTCGTCATCGACGATCAGGATATCATGCATAACCACACCATCCTTTCCATCGACTTACTCCCTGCGCAACGGTAGCGTAACGGTAATCATCGTCCCGACGTTCACCTCGGAAGCGATGGTCACACCGTACGGCTCTCCGTATAAAAGCCGGATTCTGCGATGCACGTTTTTCAGCCCGATACTCGTGAATTTTTCGTTTTTGTTTTCCATGTACTCCCGTAAATCCTCCAGCAGTTCGCCGGGAATGCCACTTCCGTTATCTGTAATCTGGAAAATGATGCGATCGCCGTCGGCATACCCCAGCACATCCACGGCACCGATGCTTTTCATGTCGTTTACGCCGTGGTACAGCGCGTTTTCCACGAGGGGTTGGAGGACGAATTTATGCATTTTGCACCCGAGAATCTCCGGCTCAATGTTGACGCTGACGGTAAACCGGTCTCCATATAGCTGATGCTGGAGCGCAATGTATTCCTGCAGCTTCAGTATTTCTTCTTCCACGGAAACGGGCTTGGCCGGGGCCGATATGCCGTAGCGCAGAAGGTTTACGAGCAGCAGCGTCATGTCGCTGAGCTCCTGCTGGCCGCTCAGGTAAGCTTTGGTGCGAATCGTTTCCAGCGTGTTGTACAAAAAATGGGGGTTGACCTGGCTGCGCAGCAGCTGCAACTGCGTGTCGGTCAGCTCCATATTCTTTTCATATACGTCATAGATCAGGTATTCAATTCTGCGGGTCATGGCATTGAAAGCTGCTGTGAGTTCTGAAAGCTCGTCACAGAAGGGATCGGCAATCGAAATGGAAAAATCTTCTTTCTGTACGATATCGTTGCAGGTGTCCGCAAGGCTTTTTACCGGACGGACGATGCTGCGGACGATTGCGATAATCGCCAGCCCCAGAAGGATACAGCCAACGAATAGGGCGGCAAACAGGATCATTTTCTGGCGGATCACGTCAGACAGTATCTGGCGGTACGGCGTTTCCAGCACAAAATAGTAGCCGTCGAGCGAGGATGAGTAGTGGTACAGAAAGTCCTTCCCCTTCACCGTCAGCCTGAACGAGCCCGCCGGGCTGCCGTTTGTGCTTGTGCCCAATGCCGCAAGAAATGCGTCCACGCTCGCCTGGGACATCGATCCCATCAAAAGTTTGCCGTCCGCATCGAAAAAACCAAGACGCTGATCGTCAAACACCTTGGATTCCTCATAAACGGCGGTGCCAACGCTTACATCCACTGCCGCCAGAATCACGCCGATCGGCTCGAAAGACTCTACGCTCATAATGGCACGTGACACAAACAGCATTTCCTCCTTGTCAGACAGATAGATGCCGTTCAGCTCCACCTCGTCCGGCCGCAGAACAAGCGGACTGCCCTTTTCTGGCAGGGTATCCGCAAACCATGGTTCGTTGTTGATCACGCCGCCCTGAAGCGGCTGTTGGTTGGGAGAGATCATGTAGGTATATTTTTTATTGTTCTTCACATACGATCCGCTGCCATTGAGATCAAAAACCGCGATCAGCCGGATTTCGCGATTCTGCTCAAAAAGCATGGTGCTTTTATACTCCAGATCGGAGTATAGAACATTTTTGCTGTAACTGTCGGGATGGGCCAGATAATTGTAGGTATCGGTGGGCAAAAAGTTGATTTGAACCACCGGATATTTGGTAACGGATAACAGGCTTGTGATTCCGGCTTTCACCTGATCCGCAACCGCGTTCACCAGCTGCGTGCAGCGCATGGATACGTACGCTTCGTGGTTGTTGATGGTGGAGCTGAGCATGGCAAACAGCGCAAAATTCATCAGAAGCAACACTACGCCCCAGATGATAAATAACCTCTTTTTGATGGAGACGGTGCGGAGAAGGCCATATTGCCATTCCGTGATTATTTTCGCCAAGCGACGCTGCCTCATGGAATCACACCTGCCATTTCATCCCTTCATCATACGGATCGCCGCTCCCGGTGTCAAGCGGATCTGCCGCGCATGTCCGGGCGGCGGATGATTCTTCCTTCAATGGATGGATGCGTTAAAACGAGACATTCAGCCCATCATACGCAACCGTCCATCCGTGGGGATTGGCTAAAGCCTCAATTTCATGGTGCAGCAGCTGGCCGTTATGCGAAAAATGCGTAATTACGATGCGGGTATCCTTATGAACGCAGCCGATGCTTTCCAGCCGCTTACAAACCTCCAGCACGTCCGCGATACCCATGTGGTTTGTACCTTCCTGAAACTTAAGCATCGTGCAGTCCAGGCTGACGAGATCCAGAGGACGCCCGACCAGATAATCCCAGGTAGCGTCCGGGAAATATCCCGTATCGTTGCCGTAAAACAGGCGCTTTTGATTCTTTTCGATTTCGTATAGGAAACACTTTTCATTTTTAGCATGGTTGGCAAGCAGCGGGGTAACACGGTAGCCGCCGATGATAGCCGGAACAAACTCCGTCAGCTCGCGGCAGGCGACGCGCTGTTTGATGATCTCCCGGTTCGGCTTATCCTCCACAAAACGGGTATAGGTACGTTTCAGGGTATCGTTGCCGTATAGGGTTAGCACGCCTTCCACCCCGCTGGCAAAGCCGCCGCAGCGGAAGAGAAAATCGTCCGGATAAAAATGATCCTGATGGGTATGTGTAATCAGAATATCGTGGATATCAGGCAGGTTCAGCCCATCGCGCAGCATGTGTAGATAGCTGTCCGGCGGAAAATCCACCAGCAGCGTACCATCGATAACGGCTTGCGAGCGCGAGCGCAGATTTTTGCCGCCAAGCGCGCGGGCGTTTCGGCAGGCTTCGCACCGACAGAATATGCCGGGCCAGCCCTCCGCCGCTGCCGTGCCCAAATATTGAATGTTCGTATTCATCCCGCCTTTCCCGGTTAATCAGGATTTGATGGCTCCGCTTGTCAAGCCGCCGATGATATTTTTCTGCATAAACACATAGAATACCATGATCGGAAGCATGGACATGCAGAAGGTGGCAAATGTAAGGCTGTAGTCCACGCTGTACTCGGTTCTGAAATTATACTGGAACAGGGTGATGGTCCAGTATTTCGCCGAGCGGTTGAGGGTGATCAGGGGCAACATGAAATCGTTCCAGATCCACAGCCCGTTGCGGATCAGCACGGTTGCCAGGATCGGCTGCATTAGCGGCAGCACCACCATTACAAAGGTCTGCGCCGTGGTTGCGCCGTCGATATAGGCGGCCTCCTCCATATCGGTGGGAATAGAGGTAAGGAAGCCCACGTATAAAAACACCGCCTCGCACGTCAGGGACGAGATGCATA
>DAOPIR010000190.1:0-5203 GCA_035399245.1 Candidatus Limiplasma sp. | reverse complement strand
CCTTTTTACCCGCCTAAGCCGCATTTCACTCCGAAATCGTGTTTAAAAACACCTGCTCCAGGTCGTCCTCGCAGCGGGACATGTGCAGGATAGGCGCGCTCATGGCGCTGCACAGCGTAAACACCTGCTTTTCCGGCATGGCGGTCTTGCCAAAAGTAAGGGAGACCGTAAGCTCGCTTGGCTCGGCGGATGACAGGATTTGCATCGATTGCAGATCGTCCAGGTGCTGCAGGGCGGCGGTGAGCTTGCGTTTATCCCCCTGAATACGGCAGTGCACGGTGGCGCTGTTGCCGCCCAGACCGTCCAAATCGGCGTCCAGTTTTACGGCGCCGCGGTGCAGGATGACCACATGGTCGCACAGTTGGCGCACCTCGGGCAGGATATGCGAAGAAAAGATGATGGTATGTTCTTTGCGCAGGGCCAAGATCAAGGCACGGATCTCCGTAATCTGCTTGGGATCCAGGCCGGAGGTTGGCTCGTCCAGCACCAGTACTTCCGGATTGCCGCACAGCGCCTGTGCCAGCCCCGCGCGCTGGCGGTATCCCTTGCTCAGGTGGGAGAGCATGCGGTAGCGCATCTCCGTCAAGCCGGTATTCTCCATGATTTCCGTCACATGGGCGGGAATGGCGTTACGGGGCATTTGCTTGAGTTCTGCCGCAAAACGCAGATACTCCTCCACGGTCATCTCTTCGTACAGCGGCGGATGTTCCGGCATGTAGCCGAGCGCTTGCTTGGCTTTGGATGGGGTCAGCAACGGATCGTACCCGTTGATGAGCACGCGTCCGGACGTGGGTGCAAGGCATCCCGTAATGATATTGAGCAGTGTGGTTTTACCGGCGCCGTTTTGGCCCAGCAAACCCAGCACGCGTCCTTTTTCCGCCGTCAGGTGTACGTCGCGCAGCGCTTGCACATGGCCGTAACGCTTACTGATACCCTGAACATCAATCAAACGCGATCCCTCCCGCGTAAAGTTCTGTTTACGGTTTTATTATAGCAGACAAAGCACGGGGAAATATGAATGGAATGTGAACAAGAACACAACTTTCGTAAACAATTTTACGATTCCAGCGTGTCCATCTCTGCATTGATGCTTTCCTCACAGGAGCGCATGGCGAGAATGGTTTTTGCAAACAGGTCGTTCAGTTCCCAGCCCAGCGCCTCTGCGCCCTGGCTGATGATATCGCGCGAGCAGCCCGCCGCGAAGCCTTTATCCTTGAACTTTTTCTTTACGCTTTTTACTTCCATGTCCATTACGCTTTTGGACGGACGCATCAGCGCGGCCGCCCCGATCAGGCCGGTCAGCTCATCGGCGGCAAAAAGCACCTTTTCCATCTGGTGCTCGGGCGCGACGTCGCAGCAAATGCCATAGCCGTGGGAGCATATGGAGTGGACCATGTCCGCATCCGCACCGCCCGCCAGCAGCAGCTCGGGCGCTTTTTGGCAGTGCTGCCCGGGATAAAGCTCAAAATCGATATCATGCAGCAGCCCGACGGTAGCCCAGTAGTCCGCATCGTCGCCAAATCCAAGCTCGTTGGCATACCAGCGCATAACGCCCTCCACGGTAAGGGCGTGGCGGATATGGAAAGGTTCTTTGTTATACTGCTTGAGAAGTGCGAGCGCTTCCTGTCTGTTTAACTTGCTTTGCATCGTGTAGCCTCCTTCATGCATCAAAAAACATCTGGTGTATATCATAACACGAAGCACCTTATTTCGAAAGCGCGGACGGCATGTTTTAACGGTCGTTGCGCACACAGGCTTATGATGTTACAATGTGCCTTGAGAACCGTGTGAAATCTTTGAAATTATGCAAGAAACAGGGACGGTGAATCGTTGTTATGTCGGAGCACTGGGAATCCGCCGCTATGGACGGGGATGCCGCGGCCTCCGCTGCGCTGGATATCGAAGCCCTGTACGAAATGTACGCCGACGATGTTCTCCGCGTGTGCTACTTTTACCTGAACAACCGGCACATGGCTGAGGAAGTTTGTCAGGACACGTTTGTACGGCTGATGACCAGCAAAACGCAGCTCAAGCCCGGGCACGAAAAAGCGTGGCTGCTGAAGGTGGCGCTCAACCGATGCCGTGACCTGTGGCGCAGCGGCTGGGTAAAGCGCGTAGTGCTTGGCAGTCCGATGTTTGAGATCATCCCGGCGGAGGATACGCAGGAGAGGCGCGACGATGAGGAAGCCATGATGACCGCCGTGCACCAGCTGCCGCCGCAATTTCGCGAGGTAATCCTGCTGTTTTACTACCAGAACTTCGGCATCAGCGAGATTGCCCAAATCCTGTCGCTGCCGGAGGGAACGATTTCCAGCCGCCTGTCGCGTGCACGGTCGAAATTAAAAGCCATTTTGAAAGGAGGGGATGCGTGATGAAGGAACTGGAAAACTTGAAGGAAATTGCTGATCGCAATCTGGGCGGGCTGAAAGCCGACGCGCATCTGCTCTATCAGATAAAGCACGCCGCCAAGGCAGAGCCCAAACGAAAAATCAAATGGAAGCCGATCCTTATCAGCGGCACGGCGGCCGTAGCGCTGCTTTGCGTGGCGCTGATTGCATGGCCCAATCTGCGGGGGCAGGGCGATATTGAGGTTGTCAGCCGTTCAGCCGGCGGCGATATGCCGGCACAGGCAATACAGCTGACCGCCTATGTGCCTGCCGGCAGCGTCAGCATCAGCGGCTCGAAAGGCGAGGTACCCGGCTACCGCACGCTGTTTGCAGCAGAGCAAAACGGGAATTTCCCGCTGGTAAAGGTAGGCAGTGCAACCTATCGCATGCTTACCAGCCCGACCGGTATTGACGACAGCCTGCTGGGAGACGAGCTTGGAACCGTAACCGAGTACACACTTGAGCCGGCTTTAAGCTCCAGCGCGATCGTCAGCAACGTAGTATCGGCGCAGCAGACGGTGTATGCCATTCAGGGGATGAAGGGCGCCTTGGTTGCCGCAAGCGTGAACGGCACCATGCGTGTGTTTCAGCGCGTAAGCTTCTCCGGCACGGCGGTTATCGGCAGCGAAGGATTGAAGGATGTGCTGCTTGGCAGCGCGCAGGTGACGGCGATGGAGCTGTCCGATGTCGGGATTATCGATCAGGCATCCGAGGCGCAGGAGCTGGTTAACATCCTTTTGCAATATGCCAACTATGAAAGCGCCGCACAAAGCGCAAACACGGGGCAAAGCCTGTTGCTGGTGCTGGATAACGGCCTGATTGTGCAGATGAACGTGGGCAACGGTATGCTGAACGCCTGCGGAACCTGGAGCTGTCCGGAATTTATTGATGCATTTACAGCTGCAGTAAGCAACTAAAAGCAACTTTCAAACGTCTATATACCGTGTGCCGCCGCACACGGTGTATTTTTTTTGCATAACGCTTGACAAAGTAAAAAGCGTTCTATATGATACAGGTGTACTAACACTACTAATACACTCTGTAGAAAGGAATACGCTATGTTTCAGATTGATCGTATGGGCAGAACGCCGATCTATGAGCAGATCATTGAGCAAACAGAGCTTTTGATCGCTTCGGGCGTACTAAAGCCGGGAGATCAGCTTCCAAGCGTGCGCGCGCTGTCGGAAATGCTTTCGGCAAATCCTAATACGCTGCAAAAGGCTTATGCCGAGCTGGAACGTGCCGGAATTACCACCAGCGCACCCGGAAACGGGCGCTATATCGGCAAGGATGCCAAATCATTGATACGGGAGCGGATGATGACCCTGCTGGGTGATATAGAACATCTCAGCGCAAAGCTGCAGATTGCCGGCATTGAAAAACAGCTGGCCATAGCAGCGGTGGAAAAGGGATATGTACACGGCATGAATGCAGGCGGAACCGAAGAGAAAGGACAAACAGTATGATTATCGCTAATAACGTAACCAAACGTTTTTCCGATGTTGTTGCGCTGGACCATCTGAGCTGCAAGATACCCGACAGCTGTGTGTACGGCCTTGTGGGCGCAAACGGCGCGGGAAAATCCACGTTTCTGCGGCTGGCCAGCGGCGTGTTTCAGCCGGATGACGGCAGCATCACGATGAACCAGCAGCCCATCTTTGAAAACATGGACGTTAAAAAGCACTGTGTTTTCGTTGCGGATGAGTTTTGGTCGCTGCCGCATGCCGACATGAAACGGATGGCGGATCTGTACGCAGCAGCCTATGATACTTACGATTTCAAACGCTTCCACGCGCTGACAAAGGAGTTTGAGCTGCCTGAAGACAGGCCGCTGACCGCATTCAGCAAGGGCATGCGCCGCCAGGCTGCCACGATCCTTGCGCTGAGTACGGGCGCGGATGTGTTTTTCTTTGACGAAACGTTTGACGGGCTCGATCCCGTGATGCGCAACCTGGTGAAGAAAAAGCTGTATGACGAAGTGTTTGACCGCGGTGCGACCGTGATCGTTACCAGCCATTCTCTGCGGGAGCTGGAAGATACCTGCGATCAGCTGGCGCTGCTTTACAAGGGCGGCATCGTGCTGGAAAGCGATGTCGGCGAGCTGAAAACATCTATTTTCAAAATGCAGGTCGCCTTTACCGGCGAGTACGACCAGACTAAATTCGATGGCTTGGACATCGTGTCGTTCAACAAGCAGGGCAGCGTGTCCACGCTGATCGTACGCGGCGATAAAACGGAATGCCGCACGAAGCTGGAAACCCTGTCGCCGTTGCTGCTGGAAGTGGTTCCGATTTCTCTGGAGGAAATTTTCATCTATGAGATGGAAGCCCTTGGCTATGCCTTTCAGAAAGGAGGGGATGACGAATGAAGATGTATAAGGAAATGCTGCGGAAAACCGCGGTCGTCGGCATTCCGCTGCTGGCGATCACGATGGTGTACACACTGGTCAACGGCGGGCAAAGCTGCTTTGGCTATGATTATCTGCAGGAAGCGACATCCGCTGTTTCCATGGTGCCCATTCTGCGCTACTACGTGTTTACCGCCGTTATTTTCGCCTTGTACGGTTTCTCCTTCCAGTTCAGCCGGCCCGGCAGCGATGTGTACCACAGCCTGCCGGTAAAACGCACGGATCTGTATCTCTCCGTGCTGCTGGCGACGGCAACGTGGATGGGCGGTACCATCATCCTGAATGTGCTGGAAATGCTTGCCATGCTGCTGATCAGCGGCTGTCCCTTCGTGCCGGCTTACGTTCCGATGTCCATCCTGTTCTACTTCGTGGCCGCGATGATGGTGTACGGGGCGTCTGCCATCGGATG
>DAOPIR010000189.1:0-5244 GCA_035399245.1 Candidatus Limiplasma sp. | reverse complement strand
GTTTGCAGGTATACCTCCCCGCCGTAGCGGGCGTAGTACTTCAGCATTGCCAGCGCCACAAACGACGTATTGCCCAGATTGGATCCCACCTGATACTGATCCTCGTAATACGCTCCGTCCATCATAAATCCCGGCAGACGTGTGGTGCCGCCCCATCCCGGAAAGCTGCACGGGCTGCCGTACACATAGGCGTTGCGCACCCGATCGGTCGCGTAGCGGTCGTTTGCCATAGCATAGATAAACGCATCCAATATCAGCCGTGCGCGCTGCTGCTCGCCCAGGGCGGTAAACGCCATAGCGCACAGCGCGTTATCGTAGGAAAACGCGGCGTTTTTGATGTATTGGTTTTCCGTTTCGTACGACGCGATAAACCGCGGCGTATCCTCGGAAATTATATCGCCCCGAAAACAGATATTATCCAGATAGAACACGACCTCGCCGCTGTCGGCCGCGGCGGAGCGGTTGTTGCCTGCCGTAACCACAAACCCGAATCCGCATCCGATGGACGTCAGGTTCGCGCCCGCCAAATCTATAGTGTATTGCTGCCAGGTATCGGTCAGCGTGATCACGCCGGTGGTCCGCTTGCTGGTGGAATCGGGATACTCCGTCGTCGCTTTTCCCGTTTCCCCGCTGCGGCCCAGACCGCCGACAAAAAACTCTACCTGTTCCCCGCCGGCTGCCCCGCGGGCCATGAAGGTAAGCTTGTTTGCGCCGCTTAGGTCCAGCGTACAGCCGTCCACATCGCCCCACACCGGCGTCGGCGTCGTTTCGCCCGCCTCCAGCTTGCCGTTGATAAACAGCCACCCGCCCCAATTATCATCCGCGACGCCGACACGGCATCGGATGCAGCTGTCGCCGGACGCGGGATTGTCCGTACAGTTTTCATCCATAATGGAAACCAGCTCTTCTTCACCCTGTGTGCTGATCCTGCCCTTGGCAACGAAGTGGTTCTCGTTAACGGCATAATCCTTATATACATACAGATCGCCGACCGTCGCATCCATGCGGTCCGCCAGATACTGCGCCGCGCTTTGCACGGAGGCCGATACATCATTTTCCGTCTGCGCCGCGGCCGGGCAGCAAGCACCGCCCAGTATCATACAGGCCAATATTCCGGCGAGCCATGCGTGTTTCGTCATATGCATACCCCTTTTCATTTGTCCGGCGTGTTGCGTGCTTTGCTCTGTATTCATGATACTCTTGTCCGGCAAATTATTCCACCGGTATTTTAACAGCAAAAACCGGCGGGCAGTGAATCCCTGTCCGCCGGTTGGTTTTCGTTGATGCGTTACGCCTTTTTCTTTTTCTTTCCGACCATCAGCAGCATCATCAGCAGGAAATAGACCACCAGCAGCCCCAGCGTGGCAAACGTCATTGCCGGAGAGTTTGGCGCGATACCGATCAGCAGCAGCATCGGCGCGCCCAGCAGCACCGCAAAACCGGAGCCAACCAGCATGTTGGTAGACGCCCTGGTTTGAAACTGCGGGTCCACCTCGCGCAGCAGCAGCACGCCGGAGGAAATAGTGCCCGTCATCATGCCGTACATCGACAGCAAGCCTTCGTAATAATAGTCGGGATACAGCTTGCGGCAGATATACTTGAGATACACAAACGTCAGCAGCGCGCCGGTTATGGCCATCAGTACAAAGGGCAGCCACAGCGTCTGCATGACTTCGATATCGATGGACGCGATACCCGCGACGATCATCAGATCAAAGAAGAACCCCGACACACGGCTGAGCAGATAGTTGTTTTGGTACTGGTGGGTCATCAGCTTGTTTTTACGCAGCAGCACCATAATGGCCCGAAACAGCATGGCGACCAGCGCACCGACAATGAAATTGAAGCCCCACAAAAGCGACGATATGGTATTGGCAAGCCCTTCTCCCAGCGACGATGCCAGCGAAGTCAGGCCCAAGATCACCCCGTAGGTAATCAGGTATACAGTCAGCACCAGCGCGATCTGCACCGTAAGCTTGTCCACCGCCTGCGAAATGGGGATTTCGTTGGGATCCTGAAAGATGTGGATGCCGTTTGCGGATTCCACCTCGTCGTTTTCATCTTTTTTCACGCGCTTAATTTCGCCCTTGCGCGCCAGATAATTGAGGTAAATCACACCCACGATGCAGGCGCTCAGGAACCCTGCCGCCGCCAGTGACAGCGCAAACGAACGCCCGCCGACAAAGCCCAGCCCTTCGTACACCGTACCGATATTGTTGGCCTGCCCGGGGCCCTGGCCGTAGCCCATCGGCAGCAGAATACCGGCCGACTTAAACATGTCGGGCATGATGGTATAGCCCAGCAAAAGAGAAATGATCAGCCCCGCAATGCCCTGCAGGATATAGCTGCTCACGATCAGCGCGCCGGATTTCATACCGATCAGCCCCACGCCGTTTTCCAGCTTTTCCTTGCGCATCGTGCGGATGGAAAGTGCGATAAAGCCGATAGCCAAGCCATGATAGGTCAGCATTTCCAGCAGATCCGTATCAATGTACACCCAGCCCGACAGCCGCAGCCCCAGCAGCAAAAACCCGCCAAGCACAGCGGTGGGCAAAAGCATTTTTTGGATCACAGGCAGCTTTCTGCGGATGATGTTTGCCACAAGCATGATGGCGGAGATGATACCCAGCTGGAGGATCAGGTTCCACAGCTCCGTGTTTTGTGCGGAAAAGCTCATTGCTATTGTTGTGCGACGCTTTGCAAAACGCCGCACTCTCCTTTCGCGGTCGATTTACAGTGCAAAAATATACGGCGGTATTTCAGGGCGCTGTAAGCGCTCTTGCTTCGCAGTTCAAAATAGCCGCCGCTTTTTGTTTCAAACACGAGGGTATTGGGGCCTACGATCGCCAGATCGGAAATATCCTGCAGCGGGAACATAACGGAGCCGCAGACCAATTCTTTGCTGTTCATGGACAGCCTGCCGGTTTCGATCAGCTCTTCCTTTTTACAGGGGTCCACCTCAAACAGCGATATCTCCGCATCCTCGGTAATCGGGCCGCTCTTAACACGCTCCGTCAGCTTCGGCGTCATGTTCTGCTGCCACTGGTCCCACTCTGTTACAGTAGAAAAGCGCGCCTTTTCTCCATTGGCGCTTTCAATGATGCCGGATGGCGTATAGCGCATGGCAAGTCCGCACGAGCAAAACAGTATATCGCCCCTGCTGCGGATGGTGCTGATTTTCTTACACCGCGGGCACAGGTACAGCGCCATTTCGATACTCTCGGCAAGGTTTTTCCCCGTATATTGATACGCGGTCTCCCGCTGGCGCGCATAGGCGTCCTCGTTCAGGTCGCGCCGAATGATCGCCAGCACTTCCTCGGTGCTCATGTTCGCCAGCTCCGCCGCCGAATATCGCCCCACCTCGTGGCCGAAGATACGGCCGTGCCGTCCCTTCCGCGCCCAGCGCGGATGCTTGAGGTATCCGCCCTCGATGCGATAGGTAATCAGCTGGCATTTTGCCATTTTCACCAGCGATGCCGACGCCCGCGTAATTTCACCGGTCAGCCCGTTAAAGCTGCGGTTTCCCTCCGGAAAAATGCACACCCTGCCGCCTTTTTTGATGGAATTTAGAATTTCGCGCACTGTCCGGATCTCGGTTTTTCCCTTCATGCGGACAATCGGCGCAAAAAACAGGCGAACCAGTGAGGACAAAATGCCCAGCCGGAAGATATGCTCGCTGGCGACCACCCGCATGGCTTGCCGGTAGCTTAGCCCCATCAGGCCGATATCGATATCCATGTTGTGATTGCACATTAAAATGGCAGGCCCCTGAATGGTTTTCGCCCGCTTATATGTGTACCCCGTAATCAGCCACAAGAAAGGCCGCACGACGGAAAGCAAAAATGTCCAGGCAACCTGTTGTCTAATCCTGTGCTTCAATGAAAGGCCTCCTGTTTCGTATGCGTTTCCATGCGTTATTTATACCCTATTTTGTGAGCCTGCGCAAGCCATGGATTGTAAAACGCACCGAATTTTCGGGCCGGTCCGGCGGCGTCCAAATTGACAACAGGCATAGAATATGTTACAAAAGAAGTACTAAGGGGCTTGGATAAGCCAAGGAGTTTTCACATTATGTTTTACAGGAGGGTAACCCAGGTAGCTGAAAAACTGCATCTGTCAAGCGAAGAAACCAAACGTCTGGAACGGATTGCCAATCAGTATCCCATGATGATTCCAGACTATTATTTGCGTTTGATTGATCCCGACGATCCCGATGATCCCATTCGAAAAATGTCGGTTCCATCCTATTTTGAAGCGGAAAGAGAAGGCAGCTTCGACACCAGCGGAGAACAGACGAATACCGTATTGCCGGGCTTGCAGCACAAGTATGCGCAGACCGCGCTGATTTTATCCACCAGCGAATGCGCCATGTACTGCCGGCACTGTTTCCGCAAGCGGCTGGTGGGCGCGTCGGACGACGAAATTGCCGCAAATTTCGGCGCAGTCGTCGGGTATATACGGGAGCACAAGGAGATTTCAAACGTGCTGATTTCAGGCGGCGATTCCTTTATGATCAGCAACATGATGATACGCCGCTATCTGGAAGCGTTTGCGCAGATGGATCACCTCGATTTTGTTCGCTTCGGCACGCGTACGCCCGTCACCTATCCGCAGCGCATCAACGGGGATGCGGAATTGCTGAAGATCCTGCATACGCAGGGGCAGAAAAAGCAGATTTATATCATTACCCAGTTTAACCATCCCAACGAAATTACACCGCAGTCCACAGAGGCCGTGCGGCGCCTGCAAGCGGCCGGCTTGATTGTGAAAAACCAAACCGTTTTGCTGCGCGGCGTAAACGACGATCCCAAAACGCTGGGTACGCTTTTGAAAAAGCTCACGCGCATCGGCTGTGTGCCGTATTACATTTTCCAGTGCCGGCCCGTGAAAGGCGTAAAAGGCGGTTTTCAGGTACCGCTGTTTGACGGTGTAAAGATTGTCGACCGCGCCAAGGCCATGCAAAACGGCCATGGCAAGCACCTGCATTACTGCATGTCGCACCCCACCGGCAAGATTGAGCTGCTGGGCAAGGCCCCGGGCGGCGAGATGATTACCAAATACCACGAAGCCAAGGATCCGGATAACTACGGCAAGGTATTATACCGGAAAACGGAAGCGGACCAGTGCTGGTATAACTGAAAACGTAAGCAGGGAAACGCAAAACCACCGGCTAAGCCGGTGGTTTCAGAGTGTCAAAAAACCATGTTTTGCAGACACACTGCCAGCCTGTTCAAAAAGCCTGAT
>DAOPIR010000188.1:0-5384 GCA_035399245.1 Candidatus Limiplasma sp. | reverse complement strand
TCCATGCTGAGTACAAGGCCGTCATCCGTTTCTGAAAGTTGGTTGCCGATTTGCAACGGAAAGTAAACGCAAAAGCCGTCGTCCGTGATACAGAATTCCAATTCGTCCGGATTGAATTGCTGATCCGATGATGTAAACTCAAGCCGCAACAGCCAATAATGCATTGTACGTCGGTTTGAAACGGCAAACTCATCATTCATACAAGAAGCCGCGATCCGTTCCCAAGTATTTTTTGGCTGTTGGATTATAACAGCTTCCTATTCTCAACGGGAGTTTTTCGAAGTGCCCTTATGATAAATGGTAATTATTCTATCAATCCCGCCGTTGAATCCGCTGGCTTGATTGATGGCGGCAGCAATATCACCTATTTTCTTCTTATTTGTTTTCCAACAGCAAACGTTTTGCGATACCCAGTCGGATTTTATTCATCGCAGTGCAAAACAACTCCGCGTCTGTTTCATCCAGCCTATTTGTGTTTCCATTAGCATACGTTAACGTGAACAAGAATAAATCCTTTTCCCCTGCGTAAATTTTCATATTCTTTTGCGAAATCGTTCCCAATTTGATCATCTTCGCCCAGGAAAAATATTTACACCGCATCATAGGGCCCCAATACCGGGCATATATACCGCCGCTGGCCAGCGCCATGCCGCCGCCCTTGCCCTCCCCGTTCATAGAGCAATCCATCCAGGCATAAATTAACTCATCTTCCCCAATTCCATTTTTCTGCATAAAGTTTTTCAGCGGCTCAATCGCATCGGCGTCCAACGGCTGCCCGTCCTCGCCGACCGAACAAAACACCTTGGAATTGCCCCAGGATAACAGAGCCGCGCCTTGTACGACAACGTCGTTTTCAGCCTGCGGCTCCGGCGGCTCTCCGCATTGCTTTATTTTTATTGCCTTTATGGTATCAGCCATTTCATCATCCTGCGCAACACCGTCGCCCGTTCGAAACATAACTTCCATGCGTTCCAAGGCTCTGACATCCCCGGCCTGCGCCATAAAACCATAGGCTCTCAACGCCTTCTTATAGTCTTTCTTTATATTGTACTTTCCCTGCTCGTAAGCAGTGCCCAAAATATAGATCGCTTCGGCGATACTGTCCTCATCCATCGACTTGATTAACGTTGAAATAAGAAATAAGATGGCTTTGCTTCGATCGTCCGTACCGCTAAACGCTTTATCCATATCGTCCATCATCACCATAACGAAATCCGCCATTTCACTCGCAGTATCGTCGGAATCGTTTGGCGCTTCCGTTTGTGCTTCTGTTTCTGATCCCTTGTTTGAAAACGCTTGCATTACCTGATCCAGCATTTGGTCTTTATCAAAGGTGTCCATCGGCTCACTCTCCTTTAAATAAATCCTTGATCTCTCCAACCTGCCCCTTGATGACAAGCTTCATATACTCGTCAAAAGAGGAATTGAGCGTGTTGAGGGACTGATGCTTTGTTGCCCGCAGCGCGCTTTTAACAGGATGCCCGATAATCTTCGCAAACTCTTCCACCACCAGGCCTGCCTGATAAAAAACGGTGACCAGCCTGTCCTCGATTTCTTCTCTCGCCTGGGAAAAATCGCAGTTGCCCCAGTTGGTGACAATCGCCAGGCACGTTTTTTGCGTGTCCGGATCCTCCGCCACGATCATGGCGCCATCGCGAAAGTGCTTGTCCCGCCCGTTCATCAGCAGTCGATAGCTTTCAGGATGGGCCTCCGGCATATGGATGCGCTGCTCCAGCGTGCTGAGATCCATCTTGCTGAATCTGGAAATCTGATCATACGCATCCGGCAAAATGGCCATAATCCGCAGCGCTTGCTTGTCCTCCATCGGCATCACATAGGCGTAGCCGCTGTTGTCCCGATCCGCCTTCACCTCAAACTCCACATAGCGGTCATACCGGGTGATCTTGTACGCGCCCTCTGCCGCATCCGGATCCAAGCGCGTGCGCTCTTCATATACTTTTTTCATACGTCACCGTTAAGCAGCGTATTGATAAACGACGACGCTTTGGAGGTAAGCATCGTTTTCACCTCGTCGGCCGCCGAATCGGTCACCGATTTTCCACATTCCTCCATAAAGCCCATCACCGATGCGGAGATGCTGTCGATAATCGCAAATTTCTTAAAGGATGGCCCTTGCCGCACCTCTTGCATCACGGCGCCCATCAGCGTCAGGATGCTGCTGATACGGCCGGAAAGCTGCTCCTGATACTGGCTTACGTCGTCCGTGCTATCCAGATTTCCAACGACCGTTGTAATGCACCACGCCATTTCGCCGTAATCCGCGTCCTCCATTTCCATCAGGGCGCAGTTGCGATACTTTTTGGCCACACCGTCGGCATACAGCCTTGCCACCGTCGGCGCATACTTCATCACCCACTTGTACATCGGTGTTGACGAATCCTTGAGGAAGGAATAGTCCTCCTCCAGCATGCCCGCAACATATACGGAGTGCTCGTCCCTGGGAATGAGGTTGAAGGTGCAAGAATGCTCCGCATCCACGTTCAGGCATATTTCGGTATACATTCGGGTGCGCTTGATATGATATTTATCGCCGTTTACCATAAGCAGCGATTGTTCGTCCGTCTGGTCATGGTATGGATACGCGCCGCCAATCAGGTACCTCATGTAAGCCTCCCATGCTGTTGAAAGGGTGTGATAATCTCATCCAGCAAAATCTTTCCCAGGGCGTCGGCCGTAAAAATGCCCCGTGTATCAATGGTTTTGGCAAAGCGCGGCACGCTTAAGAACACACCTCTGGAATCCCGATCCACCCACGTATAGCCTTTTTCTAAGGCAGCGATGCGATTGGCCCCGTCTGGATGGCTTGCGGAGCCTCGGGACGCATAATACCGAAAGAATCGGATCATCGTGTTTTGATCCCTCTGGGAAAGGCGCAGGATCAGACCGGCGATAAAATCCGCGCACAGCTCGTTTGGCCAGGCATCCACCGTATGGCCGCGGCTTTGCAGCGTTAAGTACACCATCCGATGCCCCACCTCGTGCGCCAATACGCCGACGATTACATCCTTGCCGTATTGCTGCGCCAAAAAGGCTAAAAAGAACGTATTGAATATCAGGTGACCGGACTTGGAATACATGCCCGCGTTTAAAAACGGCTTAATCACCGGGCCGTTGTCCCAGCCGATTTGCAGCCATTTTTTTGAAACGGTAACGCTGTCGTAGCCAAACATCGCCGAGATTTCGGACGATAATTTCCCGATTAGATCCTCCGTCACTTCCTGTATGGAAACGCCATCGTTCCAACGCTGATATTCCTTGCTTTCAAATACTTTCTGATCGCTAATCCGGCCAAAACTGACTTGATATGACATAAAATCCTCCCGGTAGATTGATTTTATTTCCAAATATTATATATGGAACCTCTAAAAATTAACATTTTTGGTCTGTTCCAAAGCGCGATTGTTTGTTTTTAGCCGATACCCTAGAAAGCTTTCACATATCGACGCTATTTTGTTTCTTATATCCCCCATAATCCTTATCTTTCTGGATTTGTGTATAGCTATGATTGGCTTGCAAAGAATTTCTATTGCGTACAGTATACCACTTCTTTTCTCTGCCGTGTTGAGTTATTTTTGTTGCTATGGTGTGCACTCCTGTCGATTCCATCAAATATTGCGCCCTTCGTTATTGATAATATACGGCACACGTGCTTAACCATTTTTCTACAGAAACTTCATTGACAATCGAACAAGTGTTTGCTATACTATACTTATCTCAATCAAAGGTTAGCTATCTAGCTAATTTGTAACCCAATCCATAAGAAAGGAGCTACCCCATGCAGCCCAATCCGGACGATACCTTTGCCTCCTTCGTCAGCCGCAAACGTACGAAACTCGGCATGACCCTGCGTACCCTTGCCAACGCGCTTGGCGTCAGCTCTCCCTACCTCTACGATGTGGAACAGGGGAACCGGAACCCGCTGAAAAAGGAGCACCTGGAAAAGCTGGCACAAATCTTCTCCCTGAGCGAAGCGGAAACGGCCTGTATGTTCGACCTTGCCGGTATCGACCGCGGGATTGTTCCGCTGGACCTGCCGGATTATATTCTCAGCAATCCGTATGTCCGGGTAGCGCTTCGGAAAGCGAAGAGCAAGAACCTTAAAGAGGAAGAATGGCTGAAATTCATCGACCAAATGGACCGGATCGACGATTAATACGAGGTGACGATATGTACCTGCCTGCCCTGAAACTTTCCGATACCGGCGTTCCCATCCTGTCCAAGGCGCAGCTGGAACGCATCGCGGAACGCTATCATACGGAATATGCTGCCGCGCTGGACCCGGAAGACTATCGGCTGGATCCGCGCCGGTTTGCTGAGGAATATCTTCAGCTTACCCTGGATTATCAATGGCTGTCGAATAACGGCTGTTACCTGGGCATGGCAGTCTTCCGGGATGATACGGTGATACCTATCTATATTCCCGAGCAGAACGCGGCCAAGCGGATTTCCGCCGGCAAGAATACGATCCTGATTGACCGCTCCCTCCAGCAGGAATATATGCGAAACGGCGAAAAGTTTACGATCCTGCACGAGTGCAGCCATCAGATTCTGCATTGGGCGTACTACCGTGAACAGGCATTAGTTCCTTGCCGTCAGGAAACCGTGAAGCCGGCATTCAGCCCGGCACAGTGGACGGACGAAACCCGCATGGAATGGCAGGCAAACTATCTGGCTTCTGCGCTCCTGATCCCCCTGCCCGCGCTGAACACCATGATCGAAGAACGCCATATGGTGGACTATTACCAGCACAGGCTGATGCGCGGCGTGTCCGAAACCTCCGCTTTCAAACAGGCGGCCATGGACGTCGCGTTCCGCTTCGGCGTATCGACCCTTATGGCTAAAATCCGGCTGCAGGGGATCGACTTTGGCAAGGAAATCCGCGATGCGATAAGCATCCGCTAACAGATAAACAATGATATGGCAACCGGGGTGCGCACAGCACCCTTATATTTTCCAACCCTTTTGGAGGCTCCAATGCAAAGAAGCAAGCCGGTATACCGAACACCCAAAAACATTGTCATCCACGGAAATCTTTCTCACTCCCGAAAAACGCCTACGGCAGTTTTTACCAGCATGACCTGTCCCTGCTGCCATCACCGGTTTATCGACCGCAACAGCAGAAAGAAAGTGTATGTGTACGAGGAAAACGATCCGGACCAGCCTCCGTGGGAACCGGATTATGCCATGAAATGCAAGGTTTGTAAGCATACCCTGCTGCTGTTCAACAAGGCCCCCGATTAAATCCCAATTGAATACGTTGTCTATCGCTTCGTACAGAGCACGGCGCAGCCGCCCATGAGCCGGGGGAAACCCGGCTATGTACCGGATCGTGGGTGATCCGGTGCTGGTTTCATGGGAAATAC
>DAOPIR010000187.1:0-5396 GCA_035399245.1 Candidatus Limiplasma sp. | reverse complement strand
CTGGATGACGCACAAAAGAGACTGCGCGACGAATTTACCCGCATCGCGCCGCGCGAGGTGCTGACTAACGATGAGCAGCGCCTGAACGAATGTATGGGCGAAGAACTGCCGATATCGGACATGCCGTCTGCTGCGTTTGATAAAAAGCGCGCCGAAGACGAGCTGAAATCACATTTTGAAACCGCGTTTGTTACCGCGCTGGGCTTTGACCAGCGGGATATACGGGTAAATGCGGCGGGTGCGCTGCTGCGGTATCTGAGCGATACGCAGAAAAACGCGCTGCAGCATATCACGCAGATTTTCTTTCATCAGGGGCAGGAAACCATGCTTCTGGATCGCGCCACACGGCGTAATCTGGAGCTGACTGAAACCATGCGTGCCGGCGAGCGCAAGGGTTCGCTGCTGTGGCTGCTGGATAAAACAAAGACCGCTATGGGCGCACGCCAACTGAAAGCGTGGGTGGAAGAGCCGCTCATCTGCAAAGATCGCATCAAAATGCGGCTGGACGCCGTAGAGGCGTTTAAGGACCATGTCCTGCCTGCGGATGACCTTGCCGAAGCGCTGGAGCAGGTTGCGGATCTGGAACGGCTGCTGTCCAAGCTGAGCTACCAGAGCTTTAACGCACGCGACAGCTTGGCATTGATGCGCTCACTGCAAAGCATAGAGCCGATTCAGGCACTGCTCAAGCAGTTTTCCGTACCAGCGATCGAAGCGCTGGCACATACTCTGGCGCCGCTCCACAGCTTGAGTGAGCTGATTGAAAAAGCCATCCATCCAGACGCTCCGCCTGTGATTACCGAAGGCGGCATCATTGCCGACGGCTATAACAAGGAACTGGACGACTACCGCAACGCCGCACTGCATGGCAAGCAATGGCTGATGGAGCTGGAAGCGGCCGAGCGGGCGGAAACCGGAATCAAGAACCTGAAAATTCAGTATAACCGCGTGTTCGGTTACTATATCGAAGTTACAAAGAGCAATCTGGACTTGGTACCGTACCGCTATACCCGCCGGCAGACGCTTACCAATGCCGAGCGGTTTATCACGCAGGAGCTGCAGGATATCGAGCGTAAAATTACCGGCGCGCAGCAATCCGCCGTTGCGCTGGAAACCCAGCTGTTTACCGATGTCCGAAGCCGGATCGAACAGGAAATTCCCGCCATTCAGCAAAACGCGCTGGCGCTGAAAACACTGGATGCGCTTTTATCCCTTGCCAAAACGGCACGGGAATATGGCTATGTTAAGCCGGAAATCGTAGAAGACGGCAGCATAGAGATCAAAAACGGCAGGCACCCCATCGTGGAGCGGATGCTAACGGATGAGCCGTTTGTGCCCAACGATACCCTGATGGATAAGGGCGATCACCGCATGCTGATCGTTACCGGCCCCAACATGGCCGGCAAGAGCACCTATATGCGGCAGGTGGCGCAGATTGTCGCCATGGCGCAGATCGGCAGCTTTGTTCCGGCGGTCAGCGCGCGGATCAGCATTTGCGACCGTATCTTTACCCGTATCGGTGCTTCGGACGATCTGGCCGGCGGGCAAAGCACCTTCATGGTGGAAATGAGCGAAACCGCAAGCATTCTGCGCAACGCCACGGCGGATTCGCTGATCATACTGGATGAAATCGGGCGCGGAACCAGCACCTTTGACGGCTTGAGCATCGCATGGGCGGTGGTGGAGTATATCCTCAATCCCAAAAAGATCGGCGCAAAAACGCTGTTTGCCACGCATTATCACGAGTTAAGCGAGCTGGAAGGCCGCTATGAGGGTGTAAAGAACTACTGCATCACTGTGATGGAACACGGGGAGGATGTTATCTTCCTGCGAAAAATCCAGCCGGGTGGCGCGGATAAGAGCTACGGCGTGCACGTGGCGCGTATTGCGGGTATCCCCCAAAGCGTGGTCGCGCGTGCGCACGAGATTCAGGCGCGGCTGGAGGTCAGCGATATCAATCAGGAGACTATCAGCCAGAATATTTTAGAGACCAAGAAAAAGAAAGACCGGCAGACCGACCTGTTCCATTTGCAGCAAGACGAACTGATCGAAGAAATGCAGGGGCTGGACGTTAATGCCATGACCCCGATGGACGCACTCAACCATCTGTACCGCCTCCGTGAGAAGGCGAGGAAGTTATAAGCATATGAATAGCAGACCCATTCAAAAGCTGCCGATGGACGTAATAGGCAAGATAGCAGCCGGTGAGGTGGTGGAGCGTCCGGCGGCGGTCGTTAAAGAGCTTGTGGAAAACGCGATCGATGCCGATGCCACGGCCGTAACCGTAGAGCTTACAGACGGCGGGATAACATCAATCCATGTTTCGGATAACGGTACGGGGATCCCCGCCGGGCAGATGAAGATGGCCTTTGAGCGCCATGCGACAAGCAAGCTGCTCACCGCCGAAGAGCTGTTCAGCGTGCATACGCTCGGGTTTCGCGGTGAAGCGCTGGCGTCAATCGCGGCGGTGTCCAGGGTGGTTTGCACCTCCAAAACCGCCGATGCCGAGTACGGCATGAAAGCGCAGGTGGAGGCCGGCCGCTTTGTCGATTTTCGGGAAGCCGCCAGCCCTGTCGGCACGACAATTTTAGTAAAGGATTTGTTTTACAACGCGCCTGTGCGCCTGAAATTTCTTAAAAAGCCGGCATCGGAGGCCGCACTGGTATCGGATTATCTGATGCGCCTGATCTTAAGCCGCCCCGATATCGCGTTTCGCTTTGCCAGCCAGGGGAAAACCGTGTACCGCAGCACGGGTGACGGCAAGCTGGAAACCGCGATCTACGCAGTGTACGGCAAGGAAGCGGCGCAGGCCATGCGTCGGGTATCCGGCAATTTCGGCGGTGTTTTGCTTAACGGCTTTGTGGGCGTGCAGGACCTATCGCGCGGCAACCGCCAGCAGCAAAGCTTTTTCATCAACGGCCGTTATTTTCGGGACGACCAGATCAGCAGGGCGCTGGAAGGCGGAACGGAAGGCTATGTGATGATCGGACGGTATCCGATCTGTGCGATGAACCTGACCATGCCGTATAAGCAGGTTGACGTGAACGTGCATCCCAACAAGCTGGAGGTGCGCTTTCAAAATCCCGCCGCTGTGATGGAAGCGGTGGAGACCATAGTACGGGAAGCGCTGCAAACCGAAACCATTGTGGAACGCCTGTCCACACCGGCTGAAGTATCCACACCGGAAGCCCCCGCTATCGAAGTGGTTTCCCTGCGGACGGAAACACAGGAAACCATACAGCCGATGCCCGAGGAGCCGATCGTGTTTGCGTATCCGCGTATGGCAGCAGGCAATCCTCCGGTACTGCACGAGGCGATACAGCCGATGCTGGAGGAGGTGGAAGAAACACAGGCGGATATTCCGGTCAGGACTGCGCAGTCAAAAGAGGTGCAGGAGACCATGCCGGGTGTTGCCGGCGCGCTGCACATCCGGTATATCGGCGCGGCCTTTCAAACCTATCTGATGTTCGAGGCAGGGGACAGGCTGCTGCTGATTGATCAGCATGCGGCGCATGAGCGTGTGCTGTTTGATCGTTTTATGGCGCGCTACCAAAGCGAGCATGTGTCCCAGCGGCTGATTACACCGCTGCTTCTCAGCTTTCCGGCCAAGGACGTGCATGCGATTGTGGACTTGAAGGATGATCTGGAGGCCGTTGGCTTTGATCTTGACGCGCTGGACGCCACCTCTGTGGCGGTGCGCGCTACGCCGGTGATTTTGGGAGAAAGCGAACCCGTACGCGAACTGCTGGTGGATGTGATTGACGATCTGCGCGGCAAAGCAAGCGGCGCGATGCAGGACCGCATTAAGCAGCGCGTGGCGCAGATGGCCTGCAAGCACGCCATTAAGGGCGGTGATGAGCTGTCCGACACAGACGTGGAGCGGCTGATCCGCCAAATGGTGGAAAGCGGCATCCAGCCCACCTGCCCGCACGGGCGGCCGATCGTGCAGGAAATGACAAGGCGCGAGCTGGAGAAGCGCTTTAAGCGTATTCCATAATGAAACCGAAGGTATTGGCAATCGTTGGACCGACCGCAAGCGGCAAGTCCGCGCTGGGTATGGCATTGGCCGAACGCCTGCAGGGTGAAATCGTGTGCATGGACAGCATGCAGATTTACAAACGTCTGGATATCGGTACCGCCAAGCCCACCAAGGCGGAACAGGAACAAATTCCGCACCACCTGATGGATATCGCGCAGCCGTGGCAAGCGTATACCGTAGCGCGGTATGCCGATGATGCAAAGCGTGTGATCACCCAGATCACCGCGCGCGGCCGCCTGCCGGTATTGGTCGGCGGTACGGGATTTTATCTGCAGGCACTGACACAGGGTCTGCATCTGGGCGGCGTCAGAAGCGATCCCAAGGTACGGGAACGCTTGAAAGCGTCCGCCCGGGATGAGCAGGGCAAGCGCCGGCTTCACGACAGGCTCAGGGCGGTGGATCCCGCTACGGCGGCGAAGCTGCACCCTAACGATATCACCCGCGTATCCAGAGCGCTGGAGGTATACGAGCTTACAGGCGTTCCAATATCCGATCAGGAGCAGCCGGTATTTGAAAGCCCGTTCGAATTTTGCCTGATCGGTACTGTGATGGATCGGCAATTGCTCTACCGGCGTATTAATGCGCGCGTGGATATAATGATCAAAGATGGATTATTGGGCGAGGTGGAAGCACTGCTCGCGGAGGGTGTGCCCAAGGACGCGCAGGCGATGCAGGGCATCGGATACAAGGAGCTTCTTGCGGTAATGACGGAGCAAAGAACGCTTGCGGACGCGGTGTCCGACATCAAACGAAACACCCGCCACTATGCCAAACGGCAGCTGACATGGTTTCGCCGCGATGAGCAGATACACTGGCTGAATACGGCGGAGGATACCGCCCGGGAACAGGCGCTGTCGATCGCCCAAGCATTTTTGGAAGGAACGAAATAATGAACATTCGGGAACAGATCAACTTAGCGGAGCGCAAATGTGCGCCCGTATTTGCGGAGATTGAACAGGTTGCGCTTGCCAATACAGAGCGTATGCTGGATCTTTTTCACGAGCATCGGGTAGCCGCGCAGCACTTTAATCCAACCACCGGTTATGGCTACGGCGACATCGGCCGTGACACACTGGAAGCCATTTATGCCGATGTTTTCCATACACAAGCGGCTATCGTGCGCCCGCAGATTACCTCGGGCACGCATGCGCTGTCGCTGGCGTTGTTCGGGCTGCTGCTGCCTGGGGACGAGCTTTTAAGCGTAACCGGCAAACCGTATGACACGTTGGACGGTGTGATCGGCATTACCAATAGCAGCATGGGCTCGCTGCGGGAGATGGGTGTGAACTATGCCCAGGTAGAGATGACGGATACAGGGCTGGATCTGATTGCCATCGAAAGTGCGCTCAAACCTGAAACC
>DAOPIR010000186.1:0-5547 GCA_035399245.1 Candidatus Limiplasma sp. | reverse complement strand
GGGGATTTATTCAGTGTTTACCTAGCGTACTGCGTCCCGCAGTGCTTCCGCCCGATCCTCATGCTCCCACGGCAGGTCGATATCGGTGCGGCCAAAGTGGCCGTAGGCGGCGGTCTGGCGATAGATGGGGCGCCGCAGGTCAAACATCTTAATGATCCCCATGGGGCTTAGGTCAAACACCTTTAGCACCGCCGTACCCAGCTGGTCGTCGGGCACGGTGCCGGTGCCAAACGTTTCCACCTGCACGCTCACGGGCTGGGATACGCCGATCGCGTAAGCCAGCGCCACCTCGCACTTGTCGGCCAGGCCGGCTGCCACGATGTTTTTGGCCACATAGCGCGCGGCATAGGACGCGGAGCGATCCACCTTGGTGGGATCCTTGCCGGAAAACGCGCCGCCGCCGTGGTGGGCATAGCCGCCGTAGGTATCCACGATGATTTTGCGGCCGGTAACGCCGGTATCGCCCGCAGGCCCGCCCAGTACAAAGCGGCCGGTGGGATTGATCAGGATCTGGGTGTCCTTTGTGATAAGTTTTTTGGGGATAATCGGATAAATGACCGCTTCGCGGATGCCCTCGCGGATTTTCGGCATTTCAATATCAGGCGCGTGCTGTGCCGAGATCACGATGGTATCCACGCTCACGGGCTTGCCGTCCTCATAACGGATGGTCACCTGGCTTTTGCCGTCTGGGCGCAGCCAGCGGATCGGTGCCGCGCCGTTGCCCTTGCGCACGTCGGCCAGCTGCCGCGTCAGGCGGTGCGCCAGGCTGATGGGCAGGGGCATGCGCTCCGGGGTTTCGTTGCACGCAAAACCGAACATCATGCCCTGGTCGCCCGCGCCCAGCGCCTCGGCATGATCCGAGGCCTTATCTACGCCCATGGCGATATCGGGGCTTTGGGCATGCACGGCGGTGAGCACAGCGCAGGTGTTGTAATCAAAGCACATATCGGCGGATGTGTATCCCACATCCTTGACCACACCGCGCGCGACGCTGTCGATATCGACGTACGCCTCGGTGGTGATTTCCCCCATCACCTGGATCAGCCCCGTGGTAGCGCTGGTTTCGCAGGCTACCCGCGACATGGGATCGTGGGTGAGCAGCGTATCCAGCACCGCATCACTGATCTGGTCGCAAAGCTTGTCCGGATGTCCCTCCGTGACAGATTCTGAAGTAAACAGTTTTCGCATATGATTGCCTCCTTCTGCAAATAAAACACGCCCGCATTTTTTGCGGGCGCGTCGGATTTCTCATCTTCCTTATCTTTCGGCTTCCCGCCGCGAGATGTACCACCGTGGCATAGTTGCCGGTTGGCGGGCTTCATTGGGCTCGTTCCCTCTGCCGCTCTTTATAAGGTATTTAGTTGTCGCAAGTAGTATAACGCGTTTAGCGGAATAATGCAAGGGATAGGACGGAGGTTAGGACTGGGATAATTATGAATGAGGAATGAGAAATTAATTCTCGTCCTTCGTCCCTGCATCCGACCATTTGGTCATTAAAAGCGAGCCTACGAAGCCGGCTATGAACGTGACCAGCGAAATCAGCACAATCACGGGGGTTACGCCGGACATATCACAGCGCAGCAGCACCGCGATAGGCGAGGCGACCACCAGCCCGAGAATGGCGGAATAGGTGTAAATGGGATAGCGCTGCAGCAGCCATTCAATCAGCTTTGCCACAGCATAAATGCCGACCAGCACCCCGATGCCAAACGGCACCAGAATTTTCAGCTGTGCCAGCGCCAGCGCGATATCACCGCCCAGCAGGCCGTCCTTGAGGCAGGTAACCGCGTCCAGCACTGTGCGGTAATATCCCAGCAGCATCAGCACCATCGACCCGCTCACACCCGGGATGATCATCGTTGCGCTGGCAATCGCGCCGACTACCAACAGCACGCCCGTTTGAATCCATGAAAATTCCACGGCAGCGCCCGATTCCTGCGGATTGGCGATTGCCATCACAATAATCAGCGCAAGAAATAAAAAGAACAGGAGCATCGCAAACGCGTTGGTTTTCTTGCGGTCAATCCGCTTCAAAAGCGGCGTGAGCCCGCCTAAGATCAGCCCGATAAAGGCCGTGGACGTGGGCAGCGGATAATTATCAAACAAAAACGTCAGCACGCTTGCCAGCGCCACAATGCCGATCAATGCGCCCAGCACATATGGCAGCAGCGTTTTTATGCTTTTTACAAAATGCTGAAACAGGCCGGTGATACAGCCGATCAGCGTATCATACACGCCCATGGAAACCATCATGGTCCCGCCGGAAACACCCGGGATGATATTGGCTATGCCGATCAGGATTCCCTTCACGGTTGCTTCAAAAAATCGCATTCCATCACTCCGCCTCTGCAAGGGTTCCCGCACACTATATCATGCGCGTGTGGCTGCGTCAATTATTGGAAACCCGCACAGGCAGCACAAGGTACAGGTACGCGTCCCCGTCCACAGGCGAGAGAACGCAAGGGCTGACGGAGTTTGACATCGACAGCATGCAGCATTCGTCGTCGATATTTTTTACAACATCTCCGATATAGCGGGCGTTAAACGCGATCTCGATCGCCTCGCCCTCCAGATGAATGCTGATCTCTTCAAACACGTCGCCCAGGTCCGACATGGAGGTAATCTGCATCATGTCGTTTTCAGCCTTGATCTTTACGAGGTTATTCTTGCCTTCGCGCGCAATCAGAGAGGCGCGCTCGATGGCCTCTTCAAACTCCTTGCACTTGACGGTCACCCGCGTTTTCCACTCCGTGGGCAGGATCTGCCGATAATTGATATATTCGCCCGCCAGCAGCGTAGTCAGCACCGTGGTGTTGCCGATGATTGCCATCAGGTGGCCCTGATCCATATGGAAGGTCACCATCGCGCCCTCTTCGTCACCCATGATGCGGCTCATCTCGTTCATTACATGGCCCGGGATGATCGCTTTGAGGATGGTTTTATCCTCCGGCAGCACAAAGCTGCCCTTCATGGTCTGCAGCGCCAGGCGGAAGCCGTCCAGCCCGACCAGCCGGATTTCGTCCCTCGTTACTTCCATCAGGCTTCCGGTCAGCGTCTGGCGGCTTTCATGCTGCGCAATGGCAAAGATCACGCGCGAAATCATTTCCTTCAAGCGCTTTTGGGGCACATGCAGCGCATGCGTGTTGATGATGTCCCGCATAACAGGAAATTCCTCCGCGGGCATACCGGTGAGGGTAGACCGGCTTTGCTGGCATTTGATGACGGTGATGTTTTTTTCATTGGCCGAAAGCGTTACCACGCCTTCGGGCAGCTTGCGCACGATTTCCGTCAGCAGCCTGCCGGGCAGCAGAATGTCGCCTTCCTCCTCCACCTCGGCTTTTACTTCGGCGCGGATGGTGAGCGATCCGTCCGTGCAGGTAAGCACGACGCAGTCGTCCGCCGCGTTCACCTTTACATATTCCAATACCGGGGATGACGGCCTAACCGACAGTGCGCGCGTAGCGTTCACCAACCCGATCATTAAATCCTGTGCAGAACATCTCAGTTTCATTTCGTTTGCCTCCTAAGAAAGAGCAGTAGCTATATATAATAAGAATCAGTAGTAGTAGTAGGGGGTGTGGAAACCATGGAAAAGTCGATTCCGTGGTGTGTGGTCTCGCAAATCCCCTGTGGAATGTCTATGGATAACCAGAGCCTTCCGCCGCAGTTTTCCTTATGGATCACACCGACAGCCTCCGTATATGCCTAAGATACTGGTAAAATTCGAGTTAAACGAAGCATTATCCTTCCGTATCGCCGGCACGGGCGGGGAAAAATGGCGGTTGTGCGGGCGGTTTTCAAAATATCCATAGGCTGTGGAATACCGTGGCTAGGAAAACGAAAGCGCATGCGGCAAGGCTTTGCAAAAATTATCCGTAACTTACCCGCAGCATAATCCACAATTTATGGAAAAAACCGGCGGCGTGTGCATGGCGGTGCATCACTCCGTTTCGCCCGCTAAAAATGCCAGAAATTTCTCCCGGCACAGCGGGAAATCAACCTGGTTTGTGGCCATGCCGGCATAGGTGATTGGCGTCAGCGCCTCGGTGAGCGGCAGCTGAAAGCCCTCGGCATCCACATCCCGCAGGGTGAGCGCGGCCCCGATGGCTTTCATGATGTCGTTCATCGACAGGTTGGTTTTGCAGATATTATCCGTCAATGCGTCTACCAGATCAAGCGCGACGGAAAGATCCGCGTCCCGGTTTTCATTCATCAGCGTTGCCATAACCGTACGGATGCGCCGGCTGCGGCCCACATCGCCGTCGCCGCCTACCTTGCGGATGCGCATGTAGATTACCGCCGCATGGCCTGAAAACAGGTAGGTGCCGCCCTTATCCATGGTGGGCGTGGTAGAATCATCGGAAATGGCGTAATTGCGCAGGTACTTGGCCTCGGCGTTGGTTACGGTGATATGTACGCCGCCCAGCGCGTCGATGATGTTTTGGATATTGTCCCAGTTGAACATGATATATTTGTCTACCTTGACGCCGAAATGAGTGGAAACCACCTTGCACAGCGCCTCCGCGCCGTAGTTTTTCGCGATATATGTAATGCGCCCAATGCCGCCGTCCGGCCGCTGCACCAGAATTTCACGCATGATGGTGGTGAAAATGAGACGATGCTGGTTGGTATCCATCGTTACCAGCAAAATACCGTCTGTATTGCCCCATCGTTCGGTTTTAAAATCCCAGGTGTCAAAACACGCCATCAGGTAGTGATATACGCCGTCGGCCGGTTCCGCCAGACTGTCGTAATCCAGTGGATAGATCGGGTCGGGTACATCGGCATATGCGGTGGGGACAAGGAAGATAAACAGCAGGATAATCGCGAAAATACGTTTCATCGGTAAACCTCCGTGGGGGTCAGGCAAGAAATTTCAACAGTTCGTAATAGCAGAACAGGACGACGGATGAAAAGAGGATGGAGTCCATGCGGTCCATCATGCCGCCGTGCCCGGGGAACAGCGTGCCGAAATCCTTTACGCCGCAATAGCGCTTCACAAGGCTGGCCAGCAGGTCGCCGAACTGTGCGGCAATGCCGCCCAGCAGACCGACCACCAGGTTGAACCACAGCGGCGGGAAATCTACCTGGGAATAACACAGCGCAAAGATCCAGCCCGCCAGCATCGTCAGTGCTACCGCGCCCACCAGCCCGCCGATCGCGCCCGCCACGGTTTTTTTGGGGCTGATTTTCGGGCACAGCTTCTTGCCGCCGATCCATGTGCCCGTGAACAGCGCAAAGATGTCCGACCCGACGGACACGGTAAACACCATGGTCGTCAGCATCGCCTGCAGGGCGCGCGGCGATGGCGAGAAGGGGCGTGAGAGGCGGGAGTCTCATCGGTGGGCGAAGGAGGGCTGAGGTTCGAAAAGGCGTTGACCGGTGACAGACGACGTCCGTCGCCCACTGTCACGCCAAAACCCGGAACTGCGCCAGCAGGCGTCATTGCATGGAGTTACGCGCGGCGCCCGGTTGTACCCTGTCCAGGCCCACGCGTCACCGCCCCTGCTCCGACTGCGCACAGTCCTGCCGGCCGCGCCTCACTCC
>DAOPIR010000185.1:0-5613 GCA_035399245.1 Candidatus Limiplasma sp. | reverse complement strand
AGGTTCGCCTTGAAGGCGTGGTGCATACCACCGGCTAAGCCGGTGGTTTTGATTGGCTTGGCGATTGTTTGCCGGGAAACAGACCGCAACGGCGTTTGCCGCTTAAATTTCTTCCTCGGGCTCGGTGGGCTTGTCCTCGCTGCCGTCGTCGTAGGTATCCAGATCCTCGTCCGCCGCTTCGGGTTCGTCGTCCTCGTCCTCCTGCTCGGCGCGGGCCACGCCCACGATCTTGGCGCCGTCGGCCAGCCGCATCAGGCGCACGCCCTGCGTGGCGCGCCCCGTTTGGCTGATGCTGTCCACCGCCATGCGGATAATCACGCCCTCGTCGGTAATCAGCAGAATATCCTCATCCTCGGACACGGTGAGCTGCGCCACCAGCGGGCCGGTTTTGTCGGTGAGCTTCATGGCGATAATACCCTTGCCGTTACGGCTTTGCTCGCGGTACTGGTCGGGATCGGTGCGCTTGCCGTAGCCGTCCTCGGTGATGGATAGCACGGTTTGCCCTTCGCCGATCACGCTCATGTCGATCATGCGGTCGTCCGCCGCGAGCTTCATGGCGTACACGCCGCGCGAGGTGCGGCCCGTGGGGCGGATGTCCTCCTCGCTGAAGCGGATGGCCTTGCCCAGCCGGCTGCCCAGCAGCAGGCTTTGCTTGCCGTCGGTCAGCTCCACGCCCACCAGCCGGTCGCCCTCGTTAAGCGTCAGGGCGATCAGACCGTTTTTGCGGATATTGGCAAAGTCCGCGTAGGCGGTCTTTTTGATGTACCCGTCCTGCGTCATCATCACAAGATAATGCTCGTCCAGGTCGCGGGGCACGGGGATCATGGCGGTTACCTTTTCGTCGCTTGGCAGCGCGAGCAGGTTGACGATGGCGATGCCGCGCGCGGTGCGCCCCGCCTCGGGGATCTGGTAGCACTTCAGGCTGTACACGCGGCCCTGGTTGGTGAAGAACATGATTTCCTCATGGGTGTTTACGATAATCAGCCGGCGCACCACATCCTCGTCACGCGTGGACATGCCGCTTACGCCGCGGCCGCCGCGGTGCTGCGCGCGGTAGGTGGAGATCGGCAGGCGCTTGATATAGCCGAAATTGGTCATGGTGACCACCATGTCGTCGGGGGCGATCAGGTCCTCGATGTCGATTTCGCCCTCGATTACGGTCAGCTCGGTGCGGCGCTCGTCGGCAAACTTGTCGCGCACGGCGGTCAGCTCGTCCTTGATTACGCCCATGAGCAGCGCTTCATCGGCCAGCAGGCTCTTGAAATAGGCGATCTGCTCCTCCAGCTGGGCATACTCGGCGGCCAGCTTGTCGCGCTCCAATCCGGTCAGGCGCGCCAGCCGCATATCCAGGATCGCCTGCGCCTGCTTTTCGGAAAATCCGAACTGCTCGATCAGCGCGGCGCGCGCGGAGGGTGAATCGGCACTGGCCTTGATCAGGTCCACGATCTCGTCAATGTGGTCCAGCGCCTTTAACAGGCCCTCCACGATGTGGGCGCGGGCTTCGGCCTTGTCCAGATCGTAGCGCGTGCGGCGGGTGACGACGTCCTTCTGGTGGCGGATGTAATGGTAGAGCATATCGCGCAGCGTGAGCACCTTGGGCTCGCCGTCCACCAGCGCGAGCATGTTGACGCCGAAGGTATCCTGCAGCTGGGTATGCTTGTAGAGGTGGTTTAAAACCACCTGCGGGATCACGTCGCGCTTCAGCTCGATCACAATGCGCATGCCCGCGCGGTCGCTTTCGTCGCGGATATCGCTGATGCCTTCCACACGTTTTTCATGCACCAGCTCGGCGATCTTTTCCACCAGCTTGGCTTTGTTGACCATGTAGGGGATCTCGGTCACAACGATGCGCTGGCGGTTGCCTGACATCTCTTCAATTTCGGTCTTGGCACGCATCAGCACGCGGCCGCGGCCGGTGTGGTAGGCGGCGCGGATGCCGCTGCGCCCGAGGATCAGTCCGCCGGTGGGGAAGTCCGGCCCTTTGATAAACTGCATCAGGTCGTCCAGTGTGCAGTCCGGATGATCGATCATGTGGATGCAGCCGTCGATCACCTCGCCCAGATTGTGGGGCGGGATGTTGGTGGCCATGCCGACCGCGATGCCCGAGGAGCCGTTCACCAGCAGATTGGGGAAGCGGCTGGGCAGCACGGCGGGCTGCATCAGCGTTTCGTCGAAGTTCGGGTAGAAATCGACGGTATCCTTGTCAATCTCGCCGATCAGGTGCAGGGCCAGCTTGTCCATGCGGGCCTCGGTGTAACGCATGGCGGCGGCATCGTCGCCGTCCACGGAGCCGAAGTTGCCCTGGCCTTCCACCAGCGGATAGCGCATGTTGAAGTCCTGCGCCAGGCGTACCATCGCATCGTACACGCTTGAGTCGCCGTGGGGATGGTATTTACCTAACACGTCGCCGACCAGGCGGGCGGACTTGCGGTAGGGCTTATCGGGCGTCATACCCAGCTCGCTCATCGCGTACAAAATGCGCCGGTGCACGGGCTTTAGGCCGTCGCGCACATCCGGCAGCGCGCGGTTGATAATAACCGCCATCGCATAGCTGATGAACGAGGTTTTCATTTCGTGCTCTAATTCGGTGGGAATGAGCCTGTCCTTGATTTCTGACATGATTTACTCCTGCTTTTTCTTTATTTGGCGGGCTCCGGCGCACGCGGCTGCGCAGACCGGGGCTTCCGGGATGGTTACTGGGGCCTGGCTGCGCCGTTGCGGTGCTTGCGGAGAGTTAATACTGCGATCGTGAGCGGCACGGCGCTGCCTGCCAGCATGAGGATCCACAACAGGGGACGGGAAGAATCGCCGGTTACGGGGATGTATCGCAGCGTGGCGGTGCGGGTTGTGAGTACGGTTTCGTAAGGATCTTCCATACGGCAGTATACCGATACGCTGCCGTGCAGGGCGAGCTCGGCGGAAAGGGAAAGGCTGGGTGTGCCGGACCCGGCAGGCTCCCACGTGGCGCCGTTGTCGCTGGAAAGGTACCATTGATAGCGGATGGGCGGCTCGCCGTCCGCCGTAACGGTAAAGGTGGCGATATCCACGGCCTGGGTTACAACGGCATCCTGAGGCTGCTGCATGATGGCCAGCGGCGTGAGGACCTGCAGCGCGGCGGCCTCGCTGGTTTCGGACTGGCCGTAGGGATCTTTGACCACACAGCGGTAGCGGTAACCGTCGCTTGAGGAAGGCAGTGCGTCGGTGGTGTAGGTGCTTCCGACGGTGCTGACCTCCTGCCAGAGTCCGTCGCCGGTATCCACGAACCAGTGGTAGGTCAACGGTTCTCCGCCGTCGGCTTCCACAAAAAAGGTTGCGGTTTCTCCCGCGAAAACAACCACATTCGCCGGATCGCGCGTGATGGACAGGGGCGGCGGCGTTACGGTCAGGATGGCCGGATCGCTGTCCAGCGAGCGGCCGTCGTCGCCAAACGCCCGGCAAATGTACCGGTACCCGTTGTATGCCAGGGGCAGGATTGGCGTGGTGTATGAGGTAGAACCGCTGCCGACCTCGCTCCAGCGGCCGTCGCCGGTATCCACGTACCACTTGTAGGCGATGCGTTCCTGGCCGGTTGCCTCGGCGGTAAAGGAGGCGGTGGTGCCCGCATATACGCTTTGGCTCTGCGGGTGGGTGATAAATACGAGACTTGACAGAAGATGCAGCGAAACGGTGTTGCTGGTGAGCACGGTGCCGCCGTTGCCTGTGACCGTTACATAAAACTGCCAGCCGTCCGTATCGGCGGATACGGTGGCGGAATAGGAGGAAGAATTGTCGCCGACCGCCTGAAAGCGGCCGGTGTTCATATCCGCATACCACTGGTAGGTATAGGGCGGGTCGCCGGAGGCGGTGACAGAAAAGGTGGCTGTTGATCCGGCAATCATGGTGGCGCTCTCGGGCTGCCGGGTGATGGCAAAGCCTTCGCTCACGGTGAGCATTGCCATACGGCTATCCACTATGTCAATGCCGTTGGCCACCTTCACATAGTATTGCTGGCCGGTGTTTTCAAGGGTTAAGGCGCCGGTTGTGTAGGTGGGCGAATCTGTGCCCACCTCGCGTTCGCCGCGCCCGTCGCTTGACACCATATACCACTGGTAGCTCATTGGAAATGCGCTTGCGGCGGTTACGCTGAATGTGGCGGTTTCGCCTTCCGAAACGGTTTGATCCTGTGGCTGTTCCGTGATGCTGATGGTTGACGGTGCGGTTGCGTATGCGCTGGTGATGCTTACGGTGAAACATAGCATAAGCACCAAAGAAACCAAGCATAGCGCGAATGTTCTGCGTCCGTGATTTGAAAACAGAAGCCTGCGGTTCAAAAGATTCACCGTCCTGTCGTTTCGATTAATGCAAGCAGGCGTTGTGCCTGCGGCTCATCAGGTGTGGGCTTTGCGGGAAAAGTCTTGCGGGGAGGGCTGTTTGTGGACAGGATATACGGGAAGCCACGCAGCCTGACGGCCGCTGCGCAGCCGGAAAGTATACGGCGTTAGATGTCCAGATTTTCCACCAGTTTGGCGTTCTCTTCGATGAACTCCCGCCGCGGCTCCACCTGGTCGCCCATTAAGAGGGTCATCAGCTCGTCGGCGGCAATGGCGTCGGACAGGCTTACCTGCATCATCACGCGGGTGTCGGGGTTCATGGTGGTCTGCCACAGCTGCTCGGCGCTCATTTCGCCAAGACCCTTGTAGCGCTGGATCTCCGGCTTGGGCTCGCGGCCGATCTCGGTCAATAGCTTGTCAAGCTCCGCGTCGTTGTACACATAGTATTCCTTTTTGGATTTTGTTACCTTGTACAGCGGCGGCATGGCGATGTATACATAGCCCTTTTCCACCAGCGGCTTCATATAGCGGTAGAAGAACGTAAGCATCAGGATGCGGATGTGCGCGCCGTCCACGTCGGCATCGGTCATGCAGACGATGCGGTGGTAGCGCAGCTTGTCGAGGTTGAAATCCTCGCCGTAGCCGCAGCCGAACGCCGTGATCATGGTCTTGATTTCGTTGTTTGAGAGTGCGCGGTCGATGCGTACCTTTTCGACGTTGAGAATCTTGCCGCGCAGCGGCAGGATGGCCTGAAACATGCGGTCGCGGCCGCTCTTGGCGCTGCCGCCGGCGGAGTTGCCCTCCACGAGAAAGATTTCGCACTTGGCGGGGTCGCGCTCGGTGCAGTCGGCCAGCTTGCCGGGCATGGAGGCACTCTCCAGCACGCCCTTGCGGCGGGTGAGCTCGCGCGCCTTGCGGGCGGCCTCACGTGCGCGGGCGGCGTTGATGCACCGGTCGAGGATGGCGCGCCCGATGGGCGGGTTCTCGCTCAAATAGGTGTACACGGCGTCGTACACGAGGTTATCCACAATCGTGCGGGTGGAGCTGTTGCCAAGCTTTGATTTGGTCTGCCCTTCAAACTGCGGCTCCTTGAGCTTTACGCTGACGATAGCGGCCAGGCTTTCGCGCACGTCTTCGCTTTTGAGGTTTGATTCGCTTTCCTTGATAAACTTGAAATTGCGGCCATAGTTGTTGATGGCGCGGGTCAGCCCCGTGGAAAAGCCCGTCAAATGCGTGCCGCCCTCGGGAGTGTGGATGTTGTTGGCAAAGGAGAAGATGTTCTCCGTGTAGCTTTCGGAGTATT
>DAOPIR010000184.1:0-5630 GCA_035399245.1 Candidatus Limiplasma sp. | reverse complement strand
AGTGTTTGTCAAGGCCGGCGAAAAGATCGCAAAGGATGTCGCAAAAGAAATCCAGAACAGCGGCATCAACGCCGTAATGATCAAGCTGGAAAACCGGACGCTTAAAATTGTCGGCAACAACTTTGTGGAAGCGGACGGCTATCTTCCGTTTAATCCCAAGGATGTCGGCGTGCTGGAAATGGTGCATTATCCGACGCTGAAAGCCATTTTGGACGCCTGCGGCGATAATGAAGAGCTGCTCCGGCAGACCGTGATCGACAACATCAACAATCTGGTGCCAAAGCGCATTTTGACGGATGATGTGGTGGCGTCGGTCAGCTATCTGCTGGGCCTCAACTACGGCATCGGCCAGACGGACGACATCGACCATCTGGGCAACCGCCGCCTGCGCAGCGTGGGCGAGCTGCTGCAAAACCAGATACGTATCGGCCTGAGCCGTTTGGAGCGCGTGGTGCGCGAGCGTATGGCCATTCAGGACGCCAACGACGTCCGCCCCGGCGAGCTGATCAACATCCGCCCCGTAAGCGCGGCGATCAAGGAGTTCTTCGGATCTTCGCAGCTTTCGCAGTTTATGGATCAGCCAAATCCCTTGGCGGAGCTCACACACAAGCGCCGCCTGTCCGCGCTGGGGCCTGGCGGCCTGAACCGCGACCGTGCTTCGTTTGAGGTTCGCGACGTGCACTACAGCCACTATGCGCGCATCTGCCCGATTGAGACGCCTGAAGGCCCCAACATCGGTTTGATCGGCTCGCTGGCGACATACGCCCGCATCAACGAGTACGGATTCATCGAAGCGCCGTACCGCCGCGTGGATAAAAAGACCAACAAGGTTACCGAAGAGATCGTATATATGACCGCCGACGAGGAAGACTTCTATAAGGTTGCACAGGCGAATGAACCGCTTGAAGAAGACGGTTCCTTCACCAACGAGCGCATCACCGTGCGTGACAAGGCGGAGATCATCGAAGTGCATGCCGACCAGGTAGACTTTATTGATGTCAGCCCACGGCAGGTGGTATCGGTCGCAACAGCCATGATCCCCTTCCTGGAAAACGACGACGCCAACCGTGCGCTGATGGGCTCGAATATGCAGCGCCAGGCAGTACCGCTGCTGATGCCGGAAGCGCCGATCATCGGTACCGGCATGGAGTACAAAGCGGCGCAGGATTCCGGCGTGGTGCTGATCGCCAAGGAAGACGGGGTTGTGAAAAAAGTTTCCGGCGATCATGTGATCGTAGCCGATAAAAACAACGAAGAACATGATTATCATCTGCAGAAGTTTGCCAGAAGCAACCAGGGCACCTGCATCAATCAGCGTCCTCGCGTGCATGTGGGGCAGGAGATTGAAAAAGGTGATTTGATTGCCGACGGTCCTTCCACCGAGATGGGTGAGATCGGCCTTGGCCGCAATGTGCTGATCGGCTTTATGTCCTGGGAAGGCTACAACTTTGAGGATGCCGTACTCATCAGCGAAGAGCTGGTGAAGGAGGATAAATACACCTCCATTCATATTGAAGAGTTTGAATCCGAAGCCCGCGAAACCAAGCTGGGCGCGGAAGAAATTACCCGTGATATTCCAAACGTCGGCGAGGATGCCGTAAAGGACCTGGATGAGTTCGGCGTTGTGCGCATCGGCGCGGAGGTTCAGGCGGGCGATATCCTGGTCGGCAAGGTCACCCCGAAGGGCGAAACCGATCTGACGGCGGAAGAACGCCTGCTGCGCGCCATCTTCGGCGAAAAAGCGCGCGAAGTGCGCGATACCTCGCTGCGCGTACCGCATGGCGAGGGCGGCATCGTGGTGGATGTGAAAACCTTCACCCGCGAAAGCAAAGACGAACTCAGCCCCGGCGTTAACGAGATGGTGCGCGTGTACATCGCGCAGAAGCGCAAGATCAGCGTTGGCGATAAAATGGCAGGCCGCCACGGCAACAAAGGCGTAGTATCCCGTATTCTCCGCCAGGAGGATATGCCCTTCATGCCAGACGGTACCCCGCTGCAGATCGTGCTGAACCCGATGGGCGTGCCTTCGCGTATGAACATCGGACAGGTGCTGGAAGTTCACCTGGGCCTTGCGGCAAAAGCGCTTGGCTGGCATGTGGCAACGCCTGTGTTTGACGGCGCACACTACAGCGAAATTACCGAGTGCCTGGAAAAAGCCGGTAAAAACCCTGACGGCAAAACCGTGCTTTATGACGGACGTACCGGCGAAGCCTTTGAAAACCGTGTTACGGTCGGTATTATGTACTTCCTCAAACTGCACCACTTGGTAGACGACAAGATGCACGCGCGTTCCGTCGGCCCGTATTCGCTGGTTACGCAGCAGCCGTTGGGCGGCAAAGCGCAGTTTGGCGGCCAGCGTTTCGGTGAAATGGAAGTTTGGGCGCTGGAAGCCTATGGCGCAGCCAATACCCTGCAGGAAATTCTCACCGTGAAGTCCGATGATATCGTTGGCCGTGTCAAGACCTATGAAGCGATTGTCAAAGGCACCAACATTCCTTCTCCTGGCGTGCCGGAAAGCTTTAAGGTCCTTCTCAAGGAACTGCAATCCCTTGCGCTGGATATTCGCGTGATGGACGCCCAGAAAAACGAGATCATTATCCGCGAGCTGGACGACGACGACACCGAAGAAATCACGATGCCGGTTCGCGCGGCGGAGCAGGAGACGGAAGAGGAGCCTCTGGCGCAGGAAGAGAACGACGAGCCGATTGATGAGGAAGCTCTGGACGACATTGACTTCAACCTCGAGGATGACGATCTGGACGATTTCAATATGGATTTGGGCGATGATCTGGATATTGATCTGGATGATGACAGCGATCAGAGCTCGGATGATGGACCTGCGGATGATCCGCAAATGGAGTAAGAAATTGCCGCAGCGTTTAACCCCTCAATTCAGCATCATTGACATGGTCCAATTTCCGAAAGGAGTGTCCAAACTTGTTTGAACTTACGAATTTAGATTCGATCCAGATTGGCATGGCATCGCCGGAGAAAATCCTCGCATGGAGCTATGGCGAAGTCAGCAAACCCGAAACCATCAACTACCGTACCTTGAAGCCTGAACGCGACGGACTGTTCTGCGAACGTATTTTCGGGCCGACCAAGGACTGGGAATGTAACTGCGGTAAGTATAAAAGAATTAAGTTTAAAGACAAGAACAAAATCTGCGACAAATGCGGCGTGCAGGTTACCCGCGCCAAGGTGCGCCGCGAGCGCATGGGCCACATTCAGCTGGCGGCTCCCGTCAGCCATATCTGGTATTTCAAAGGCATTCCCAGCCGTATGGGCATGTTGCTGGATATCAGCCCCAGAGCCCTGGAAAAGGTACTGTATTTTGCCAGCTTTATCGTGCTGGATCCCGGCGATGCCAAGGTGACGGGCCTAAAAAAGCATGAGCTGATTACCGATGCACGCTATCGCGAGCTGGAATCCCAGTTTGGACGCGGCTCCTTCCGCGCGGGCATGGGCGCCGAAGCCGTAAAGGAAATGCTGTTAGAGCTGGATCTGGACGAGATCAGCGCCAGGCTGAAAAAAGAGATCGCGGAACTCGTGGAAAAAGAACGGGACCGCGAAACCGAAGGCCAGAAGCGCTCTCGCGCCGTAAAGCGCCTGGAAGTGGTAGAGGCTTTCCGCCAGAGCGGAAACCGTCCCGAATGGATGATTCTGGACGTTGTGCCGGTCATTCCGCCCGACCTGCGCCCCATGGTGCAGCTGGACGGCGGACGTTTTGCCACCAGCGACCTAAATGATCTCTATCGCCGCGTGATCAACCGCAACAACCGTCTGAAGAGGCTGTTGGAACTGGATGCGCCGGATATCATCGTACGCAATGAAAAGCGTATGCTGCAGGAAGCCGTGGACGCATTGATCGATAACGGCCGTCGCGGCCGCGCTGTAACCGGCCCCGGCAACCGTGCCCTGAAATCGCTGTCCGATCTGCTGCGCGGCAAGCAAGGCCGTTTCCGCCAGAACCTGCTGGGCAAGCGCGTGGACTATTCCGGCCGTTCGGTTATCGTGGTCGGTCCGAAGCTAAAGCTCTACCAGTGCGGTCTGCCCAAGGAAATGGCGCTGGAGCTGTTCAAACCCTTCGTGATCGAGCGTCTGGTAGCGCTGAAATACGCACATCACGGCAAGAATGCCAAGCGCATGGTGGAAAAAGGCCGTCCCGAAGTGTGGGATATCCTCGAAAACGTGATCAAGGAGCATCCGGTGCTTCTTAACCGCGCGCCTACGCTGCACCGTCTCGGTATTCAGGCGTTTGAGCCGATCCTGGTCGAAGGCCGCGCTATCAAGCTGCATCCGTTGGTCTGTACGGCTTACAACGCCGACTTTGACGGCGACCAGATGGCCGTGCACGTTCCGCTGTCCATGGAAGCACAGGCGGAAGCCCGCTTCCTGATGCTGGCGCACAACAACATTCTAAAACCGCAGGATGGCAAACCCGTGATGTCGCCATCACAGGATATGGTTATCGGCTGCTATTACCTGACCATGACCTGGCCCAAGCGCGAGAACATGACGCCGGAAGAAATCCGCGTGTTCTCCAACTATGATGAAGCCATGATGGCATATCAGACCGGCGCCATTACCCTGCAGCAGCCTATTCGTGTGCGCGTATCGCGTACCTACGAAGGTGAGACCAAGCAAAAGGTAATCGACTGCACGCTGGGCATGCTGATCCTCAACGAAGTCATTCCGCAGGATATCGGGCGCAAGCCGCGCACCAATCTGGACGATATGTTTGCCCTGGAAGTCGACACCCTCTGCGGCAAGAAAGACCTTGGCAAAATCGTGGACCAGGTATATCAGAAGCATGGCATTCATATTACCGCAGAGGTGCTCGATGCCATGAAGGCACTCGGCTTCAAATACTCCACACGCGGCGCGGTCACCGTGTCGGTAGGCGATATCAAGGTACCGCCGCAAAAGCAGGAGATGCTGGATGAAGCGGAAGCGCAGGTTACCGAGATCAATGACAACTACTATATGGGCTTGCTCAGCGAGGACGAGCGTTATCGCGCCGTTATCGAAGTGTGGAGCACAACCACCAATAAGCTTAGAAACATGATCCTTCCCGGACTGGATGAGCGTAATCCGATCCGCATGATGACGGACTCCGGCGCACGCGGCAGCGCGTCGCAGATCGCACAGCTTGCCGGCATGCGCGGCCTGATGGCATCACCGTCCGGTAAAACCATCGAGCTCCCGATCCGCGCCAATTTCCGCGAAGGCCTGTCGGTGCTTGAGTTCTTCCTATCGTCACACGGCAGCCGTAAATCACTGGCCGACACCGCCCTGCGTACCGCTGACTCGGGCTACCTTACCCGTCGTCTGGTGGATGTATCGCAGGAAGTTATCGTACGCGAGCAGGATTGCTTCGCACACGGCAGCGAGAAGGTACGCGGCATTACGCTGGAGGAAATTTCCATCAACAATCAGGTGATTGAAAGCCTGGAAGATCGCCTGATTGGCCGTGTTGCCGCCGAGGATATCGTCGATCCCAAGACCGGCGAAATCATCGTGGCACTCAACGAGCTGATTACCAACCAAAAAGCAAAGAACATTGTAAATGCCGGCGTGAAAAAAGCCCAGGTTCGCAGTGTGCTTACCTGCCGCAATGAAACTGGCGT